>DXCU01000011.1 GCA_019115845.1 Candidatus Rubneribacter avistercoris
CCGCTGAGCGTCACTACGCTCACGTGGACTGCCCGGGCCACGCCGACTTCGTGAAGAACATGATCACGGGCGCGGCTCAGATGGACCGCGCCATCCTGGTCATCGCCGCCACCGACGGCCCGATGGCCCAGACCCGCGAGCACATCCTGCTCGCCCGCCAGGTGGGCGTGCCCTACATCGTCGTCTTCCTCAACAAGTGCGACATGGTTGACGACGAGGAGCTGCTCGAGCTGGTGGAGATGGAGGTTCGCGAGCTGCTCGACAGCTACGAGTTCCCCGGCGACGACACCCCGATCATCCGCGGTTCGGCCCTCAAGGCCCTCGAGGGCGAGGCCGAGTGGCAGGAGAAGATCTGGGAGCTCATGGACGCGGTCGACTCCTACATCCCCACGCCGGAGCGCGATGTGGACAAGCCGTTCCTCATGGCTGTCGAGGACACGATGACCATCACCGGCCGCGGCACCGTTGCCACCGGCCGTGTGGAGCGCGGTACGCTGCATGTCAACGACCCGCTGGAGATCGTCGGCATCAAGGAGACGCAGAGCACGGTCTGCACCGGCATCGAGATGTTCCGCAAGCTGCTTGACGAGGCTCAGGCCGGCGACAACATCGGCTGCCTGCTCCGCGGCATCAAGCGCGAGGAGATCGTGCGCGGCCAGGTTCTCTGCAAGCCCGGCAGCGTGACCCCGCACACCGAGTTCGAGGGCCAGGTTTACATCCTCACGAAGGAAGAGGGCGGCCGCCACACCCCGTTCTTCGACGGTTACCGTCCGCAGTTCTACTTCCGCACGACCGACGTGACCGGCGTTGCCCACCTTCCCGAGGGCACCGAGATGGTCATGCCGGGCGACAACGTGGTGATCAAGGGCGAGCTCATCCACCCGATCGCCATGGAAGAGGGCCTGCGCTTCGCTATCCGCGAGGGTGGTCGCACGGTCGGCTCCGGTCGCGTGACGAAGATCTTCAAGTAAACGCATACGTTTGCTGAGCTTGAGCGGGGTCCGTTTGCGCGGACCCCGCTCTTGGGAATTCATGTGTATGAGACTCGAGCGCCTTTTTCGAATGAGGCTGAAGGAGAATTCATGCGTACGTTGGTCACTTTGGCGTGCACGGAGTGCAAGCGCCGCAACTACACGACCAAGAAGAACAAGCAGAACAATCCTGACCGCATCGAGTTGAAGAAGTACTGCAAGTGGTGCAAGGGCCACACGGTGCATAAAGAGACCCGATAGCGCGTCGGAGGTTTGCACGAGCATAGGCCAGTAGCTCCAATTGGTAGAGCGGCGGTCTCCAAAACCGCATGTTGGGGGTTCGAGTCCCTCCTGGCCTGCCAGCTCGCGATATGAGCAGCTTGCCTTCAGGTTGCTTTGATGAGCAGCTTGAACCCAAGCTGCTTGTTTGGCGTTTGGACGGATACAACCCCCGGTGAAGGAATCACATGGCGAAGAAATCAAAGACACAGCGTGCCAAGGCTTCCGCCGCACGCGCCGCCCGCAAGGAGCAGCGCGCGGCCCTCGAGGCCGAGGCGAAGAAGGCCGAACCGGCCGCCGCTGCCGAGACCGAAGCGCCCAAGAGGAAGCTCTTCGCGAAGGCCGACAAGGGTGATGGGTCCGCAAGCGACGGCAAGCAGTCGATGTCCCAGGGCAAAAGCGCGGAGAAGAAGGCCGCGAAAAAGCCCGCAAAAAAGAGCCGCTTGAGTTTTCTCAAGGACGTTCGTCTGGAGATGAAGCGCGTGACCTGGCCGACCAAGCAGGATGTGCTGCGTTGGAGCGTGGTCGTGGTTGCGGCGCTGCTGTTCTTCGGCGTGTACGTGGCCGTGCTCGACAACGTCGTCATCACGCCGCTGCTGGTTGCTATCTCCGGTTTGGGGGCGTAGGGTATGGCGAAGAAATGGTACGTCCTGCACACTTACTCGGGCTACGAGAACAAGGTCAAGAAGAACCTCGAGACGCGCATCGAGACCATGGGGCTTGAGAACAGCGTGTTCGCCATCGAGATTCCCACCGAAACGGTGACGGAGATCAAAGAGGGCGGACGACGCGTGGAGAGCGAGAAGAAGGTGTTTCCCGGCTACGTGCTGGTGCGCATGGAGCTTGACGACCGCAGTTGGGCTGCGGTGCGCAACACTCCGGGCGTCACGGGCTTCGTCGGCGCCGACGGCAATCCCGCCCCGCTCACGCGCGCGGAGTACAACAAGATCATGAAGCGCACCGACAAGGCGAAGGACAAGAAGAGCGTCGTGTCCGCGAGCCTTGAGGTGGGGCAGTCGGTCAAGGTGGTGTCCGGACCCCTTGCGGAGTTCGACGGCGTGGTGTCCGAGGTGTCGCCCGACGCCGGCAAGGTGAAGGTCATGGTTTCCATCTTCGGCCGCGAGACGCCGGTCGAGCTTTCGTTCGATCAGGTGGCCAAGATTTAAGGGTGAGATCACATCGGCATGCGGACGCGCCCGAGTGGACCGGGGCTTCTCGCGACAGCATGGCGGTTGCGGATAGGTACAGAGTTCGATCCAGTTGAGAGGAACGTTCACGATGGCTGAAAAGAAAGAAACCGGCTTCATCAAGCTGCAAATCCCGGCGGGCGCCGCGAACCCGGCTCCTCCGGTCGGTCCGGCCCTTGGCGCCCAGGGCGTCAACATCATGCAGTTCTGCCAGGCGTTCAACGCCCAGACGCAGGACCAGGCCGGCACCATCATCCCGGTTGAGATCACGGTGTACGAGGACAAGTCCTTCACCTTCGTGTGCAAGACGCCGCCGGCGGCCGTGCTCATCAAGGAGAAGCTGGGCATCCAGAGCGGCTCGGGCATCCCGCAGCTGCAGGCCGTGGGCACGCTGACCGAGGCGCAGCTGCGCGAGATCGCCGAGATCAAGATGCCGGACCTCAACGCGAACAGCATCGAGGCCGCCATGGAGATCGTCGCCGGCACCGCTCGCAGCATGGGCGTGCGCATCGAGGGCCGCGAGATGAAGAAGAAGTACGTGCCGTCCAAGAAGGTGGCGGCCATGCTCCAGGGCAGGTCGATCGACGAGTAGCCTGCGGGGCTGCTTTTCGCAAGACGCGTGATCGCGGCTGTGCGCGCAGGCGCACAGCCGCTTTGACGATAGGAAACTGTGGAAGGACGCCGCAAGGCGCTCGCTACGAACCACGAAAGGAACCATCATGGCGAAGCATTCCAAAAACTACCGTGCCGCATTGGAGAAGATCACGGAGGAGGCCTATTCTCCCCTTGCGGCCATGAAGCTGATCAAGGAGATATCCACGGTCAAGTTCGACGAGACCGTGACCGCCGACTTCCGCCTGGGCATCGACACCCGCCAGGCCGATCAGCAGCTCCGCGGCACCGTGAGCCTGCCGAACGGCTCGGGCAAGACCGTGCGCGTGGCCGTGTTCGCCGAGGGCGAGGCCGCCCGCGCCGCCGAGGAGGCCGGTGCCGACATCGTGGGCACCGACGAGCTGACCGCGCAGGTTCAGGCCGGCGAGTTCAACTTCGACGCCGCCGTCGCCACGCCCGACCAGATGGGCAAGGTGGGCCGTTTGGGCAAGATCCTCGGACCTCGCGGCCTCATGCCGAACCCGAAGCTTGGCACCGTCACCAACGACGTGGCGAAGGCCATCGCCGAGCTCAAGGGCGGCCGCGTGGAGTACCGCGCCGATCGCTACGGCATCGCGCACGTCATCATCGGCAAGGTGAGCTTCACCCCCGAGCAGCTGGCCGAGAACTACGGCGCCGTGTACGACGAGATCCTGCGCATGAAGCCGTCGGCCGCCAAGGGCAAGTACGTGAAGTCGATTGCCGTGTCCGGCACCATGACGCCGGGCGTGCCGGTGGACGCCTCCGTGACCCGCAACTACGCGGAAAACGCCGACGAATAGCCTTCAATCAAGCTTATGAGAGGAAAGGAGCCTTCGGGTTCCTTTCTTTTTGGGTGCGCGGATGATTCGGATGCGCGTGGTCAGGGGGTGCGGATGCCGCTTGAACGCTTCCGCTGATCGTCGCCCGTTTCGCGGCGCAAGGCGCTTGACCGCTTCGCACCGAGCGGCGTTGCGGTAGAATAAAAAGGCCCGCCCCTGCGGCGGGCCTTTTTGCGTGCCGATTGCCGCAGGGGCGCGCTTCCGAGCGCTTTGCTATACTGTTCGCTGAAACGAACTTGCGTGCGCGAAAGGTGCGGGGCATGATCATCAGAAAGTCGCCGGCCGAGATAGAGGCCATGAAGGAAGCTGGCCGCCTGTCGGCCAAGGTGCTGCGCGAAGTGGGGGCGCACGTGCGTCCGGGCGTGTCCACGCTCGAGCTGGACGAGCTGGCCGAAAAACTCATTCGCGCGGAAGGGGGCGTTCCCGCGTTCAAGGGCTACGGCGGGTTTCCCGGCTCCATTTGCGCGTCGGTGAACGAGCAGATCGTGCATGGCATTCCTTCGGCAGACGTCGTTTTGCGCGACGGCGACATCATCTCCATCGACACCGGCGCCATCGTGGAGGGCTGGGTGGGCGACAACGCCTGGACGTACGCGGTGGGGAAGATCTCCCCCGAGAAGCGGCGTTTGCTTGAGGTGACGGAGAGGTGCATGTGGGCCGGGGTTGACGCAGCGCGTCCCGGAAACCGTCTGGGCGACATCGGGCACGCGGTGCAGGCAATTGCCGAGGAGGCGAGTTTCGGCGTGGTGCGCGAGTACGTGGGGCACGGCATTGGACGGGCCATGCACGAGGAACCCAACGTGCCGAACTACGGCCGCAAGCACACCGGCGTGCGCCTGGAGCCGGGCATGGTGCTGGCCATCGAGCCGATGATCAACGCGGGCACCTACAAGACGCGCGCCATGCCCGACGGCTGGCTGGTGGTGACGCGCGACGGCAGGCCGTCGGCCCACTTCGAGAAGACGGTGGCCGTCACCGAGGACGGCCCTGTGGTGCTCACCTGCGAGGAGGGGCGACGGCGACCGGTGTAAGGCGGTCGTTTGCGAAGGTGCGGACGAAGGGCATTCGCCATCAGGTCCCCGTTCGCTCCTCCTTCGCGCTGTGGTGCTACTTCAGCTGCTTGCCGTCCGTGTCCCAGTAGAACCGCTTGAACTTGCGGATTTGGTTCGCGTGCATCACGCGCGCCCACAGGTTGTGCATGAAGGAGTCGGGCGCGTAGTGCAGCGGGTAGGGCTCCGGCGTGCGGCGCAGCGCCTCGAGAGCCTGCTGGAGGCGCGCGCGGTTCTCCATGCTGCGGTCGAGCACGTAGCGGGGCACGCAGCAGTACAGGTAGGGGTCGTACGCTTCGCGGTACGCGATGGGCTCGCCCAGCACGAACTCGCGCACGATGAGCTCCGCGAAGTTCTGCCCGCCCAGGCTCATGTAGTAGGTGTTGCGCCCGCAACGCGTGTTCACCTCGAAGAAGCGGAAGGAGCCGTCGCGCTTGTCGTACTTGATGTCGAAGTTCGCGAATCCGCAGTAGCCCACGTGGGCGAGGAACCGCTTCGCGCAGTCGATGATGGCCTCCTCGCGTTCGCCCATGATGCAAAGCGGGTTGCCGAGCGCGGTGGGGTCGTGGTCCTGCAGGCACACGACCCCACCCGCCACCACGCGCACATCGCCTGCGGCGTCGGAGAACGTGGTGAGCGTGCGGATGGCGTCGTCGCCGCCGGGAATGAAATCTTGCAGCACCAGTTCGCCCGCGTACTTCGATGCGCGGATGCTGCGCCACACCTGGGCCAGCTCCTCGGGGCTTTCGATCTCGTAGATCTTGCGCCAGCCTTCGACGGTGTCCGCGGCGTCTTGGAACTGCGCGGAGTTCGACGGCTTGGCGATGAGCGGGTAGGGGAAGTCGCCTGCGGGCAGTTCGGCGGGACCGTCCTCGCCGCAGTCGAAGTACCAGGTGCGCGGGTAGGGGATGTCCAGCTCGTCGCACAGGTCGTAAAAGCGGCGCTTCTGCGTGATGTCGTCGAGCAGGGGAAAGTCGATGTAGGGCACCGTGTAGCCGGCGGTCTCGAGGCGCTGCTTGCCGGCGGAGAGCATGCGCGCGTGGCAGTCGTCGCAACCGAGCACGAGCAGCACGCATCCCGGCTGCGCCGCGCGCTGCTCGGCTGCCAGGCGCTCAAGCGCCTCGTAGAGTCCTTCCGGCTCGTGGATGCGCGGCTCCAGCCGGTAGTCGGTGAAGCGGCTGGAGGAGAGCATCTTGATGTCCTGCGTGGCCAGCACGACGGTGCGCTCGATGCCGAACGCGCGATGCAGCTCGCGCACATAGCTGTAGGCGAGGATGTCGCCGCCCACGACGACGGGCCGCAGAAGGCGCGCGACGTCGGCGGCGGTGGCGATGCGAGGGTTTTGGGTTGTCATGCGGGGACGTCTCCTTTATGGGTCGCGTGCGATGCTTCGCCAGGCGTCTGTCATGGGGGCAATTATATCATGTCGGTGAGCGAATTCTCGGATTCTCCGATTCTAAACCGCTGCAACTGTCGTAGCACTCGATATGTTGTTACGACATAGAGCGTAATTCGCGTGATATCATTGCGCTTAATACGACACGGAAGGCGAGATGGGCTATGTTGGATGTCGTGATACATGATCGCAGCTATGAAAGGCTCGCTCAGATCGATGCGCGTGCGGAGCAGCTTCGTTCCTTCGGCCCGTTTTCCGAGGCGATGCAGCTCTCGCTCGCTTCCTACGACGGGGACTTCCTTGTTCGCATGGCCTACAACTCGAACGCGATCGAAGGCTCCACGCTCACGTTGTTGGAGACAGAGATCGTGTACGAAGGGGAGTTCGTTCCCGGAAAGCCCGGTCGCGATCAGATAGCGGCTCGTGGCATATTCGAGGGCCATGCGTTCGTTCGGCGCGCGCTTGAGGATAGGCGACCGATCAGCGAGGATTTCATCAAGGACTTGCATGAGAGGACGGCTCTCGATCTCCAGCCGCAGGCGCGCGGCAGCTATCGAAACGTGCCGGCGCTCATCAGGGCTTCGAGGACGGTGCCGGTTGGCGCGCTCAAGATCCGTCCGTGCATGGCGGATTTGCTGTGCGATCTGGAAACGTACCGCCAGACGCAGCATCCCGTTATCGTCGCAGCATGGTTTCATGCAGCCTTCGAGCGCATACACCCGTTTGCCGATGGAAATGGGAGGACGGGTCGACTTTTGCTGAACCATATGCTCGAACGTCGGGGGTACCCGCCCATCGCCATCAAAGTCGATCATGCGTTGGAATATCGCGCGGCGCTTGAATCATGGCAGGTGGACGGCGAGCAAGATCCCTTCGTGGAGCTGGTTGCCACGTGCCTCGATGAGGAGCTTTCGTCGAGGATCGCGTACGTCGAGCAGGGGGTTGCGTCGGAGCGCGCGCTGGCGGCGGCGAAGAGGCCGGCAGCGCGCGACAGGAAAACGCAAGCCCTCGAAAGCCTGCGGGCGCATCCTGATCATACGGCGCAAACGCTTGGCGAGGATTTGGGCGTTTCTCCGCGTCAAGCTCAGCGGCTCATTCGCCAGCTTCGGGAAGAGGGGCTTGTCGTGCGGGAAGGATCGAACAAGCGAGGTCGATGGGTTGTGCGCGTTGGAGGCGAAGGCGAAGGCGGCGCTTGAGCCCTATGGGGTTTCCATTGGCCGGCTTGGGAGATCGGGTGGGTTGGCGTATCATAACGAAGGATACGTATGACCAGAAGAGGAGTGCTGTCACATGTGCGGATTCGTGGGATTCACCGCGGTCGATTACGATATTGAGACGAACCGGGCCATCGTCAAGGACATGGCCGACCGCATCGCCCACCGCGGACCTGACGACGAGGGCTTTTTCGTGACCGAGAGCATCGCGATGGGTTTTCGCCGCCTCTCCATCATCGACCTTGAGGGTTCCCGCCAGCCCATGCAGAACGCCGACGGAACGGTGACCGTCACGTTCAACGGCGAGATCTACAACTTCCAAGAGCTGCGCGCCGAGCTGGAGGCGCTCGGCTACGCGTTCAAAACGAACGGCGACACGGAGACGATCGTGCACGGCTACGAGGCGTGGGGCACGGACGTGTTCGAAAAGCTGCGCGGCATGTTCGCCATCGCCATTTGGGACGCGAAGCGCCGCCGCCTTGTGTGCGCGCGGGACATCTTCGGCATCAAGCCGTTTTACTACCAGCACGACGGCGCACGCCTCATCTACGGTAGCGAGATCAAGGCGTTTCTGGCGCATCCGGCGTTCAAAAAGGAGCTCAACCGCGAGCAACTTCCGCAGTATCTGTGCTTCGAGTACCTGAACGACTCGCAGACCATGTTCAAGGGCGTGCACAAGCTTTTGCCCGGCCACTTCATGGTGTTCGAGGACGGCCGGCTGACCACGGAGTGCTTTTACCGCATCACGTACAAGATCGATGCGTCGAAGGGCCTGGAGGAGTGGGCCGACGAGATCAACCGCGTGTTCGACGAATCGGTGGCGGCGCACGAGATTGCCGATGTCGAGATAGGCAGCTTCTTGTCGGGCGGCATCGACAGCTCGCTGGCCGCGTACTGCATGGGACAGCATGCGCCGGACATCAAGACGTTCTCGGTGGGCTACGACATCGGGTGCGAGGACAAGCTGGCCGAGATCGCCGCGCTGCCGGACTTCGACATCAAGCTCAACGAGTTGGACGATTCGCGCGCGTTCGCCGAATGGGCGGGGCTGCCGAACTTCGAGACGCAGGTCACGGCCGAGGAGTTTTTGGACATCGTGCCCACCGAGCAGTACCACATGGACGAGCCTCTGGGCGCGCCTTCCGCCATTCCGCTCTTCTTCGTGAGCCGGCTTGCGCGCGAGCAGGTGAAGGTGGTGCAGTCGGGCGAGGGGGCCGACGAGCTTTTCGGCGGATACTGGATCTACCACGACCAGTTCGAGTTCGAGAAGTACTTCCGCGTGCCGCGCCCCCTGCGTGCCGCCGCGGGTGCGGTGGCCGAGAAGCTGCCGCCCTTCCACGGGCGTCGCTTCGCCATGCGCGGCTCGGGCGGGCCGGAGAAGAGCTACCAGCGCGCGTCCATGAACTACATGTGGGACGAGATTCCCAACGTGCTGCGCGACTACGAGGGCCCGTGCCGCCCATGGGAGTGGTGCAAGCCGCACTTCGACGAGGCGGCGAAGCAGGACCTCGACGTCATCACGCAGACGCAGTACGTGGACATGGTGAGCTACATGCCCTTCGACATCTGCCTGAAGGCCGACAAGATGTCCATGTCGCAGTCGCTGGAGCTGCGCGTGCCGTTTTTGGACAAGAAGGTGCTCGATGTGGCGTTGCAGCTGCCCACCGCGTGCCGCGTGACCGACGAGCACGCCAAGTACGCCCTGCGCGTGGCTGCGAGCAAGCTCGGGTTCCAGAAAAAGGTGGCGCACATGCCCAAGCAGCCGTTCATCACGCCGCTCACCGTGTGGCTGCAGACCGACCTGTATTACGACCGCATCAAGCAAGCGTTCACGAGCGAGGCCGCGCACGAGTTCTTCAACGTGGACTACCTTGTGCAAATGCTCGACGACCATAAGTCGGCCGACTTCAGCACCGTGGAGGGCCGCGGCAAGCTCAAGATGATGCGCATTTGGAACATCTACTGCTTCCTTACCTGGTACGAGGTGTTCTTCGGCGAGTCGAGTGAGAAGTTGGCGCCCAAGACGCAGGTGGCATAGGGAAAGGGACGCGGTGGCCGGCTCCGGTCGGGAAAGGGGCAGTGCCAGCTGCCGCCATTGCGCCAGATGGGATATAATCGAGCCATGATGACAATCGCTCAACATACCATCAGTGATGAAGTTGGCAGGATCGCCGCTGCCTACCCCATCAAGAAAGCGTATTTGTTTGGCTCATGTGCGCGCGGTGATGCCGACGAATCGTCGGATATTGACGTGTGCATAGAACCCGAGCGCGGCTTCACACTTTTTATGCTGGCAGGGTTTGGCGAGGAGCTGGAACGCGCGCTGGATCGTCGTGTCGATGTGGTGTGCGGGGAAGGGTCTTTCTACCCGCACGTGAGAAAGAGCTACGCAAACGAGAAAGTGCTGCTCTATGAGAAATGCTGAGTTGGCGGATTGCCTCAACCTTGTCATAGGGTACTGCGACTCCATTGCAGACCGCATCGAGCGATACGACATCACGGAGGAATCCGTTTGCAAAGCCGATGATCACCTCGACCTCCTGCTTATGCCTATATTCCAAATCGGGGAGTTGGTTGGCTCTCAATCATATTACGATCTTCTGCAGGAATCGCATCCTCATGACATTTGGCATCAGGCCTATGGTCTGAGGAATCGCATAGCTCACGGCTATGCGAAGTTGGCTCCGCAAGTTATCTGGGATACAGCCACCATAAGCATTCCCGAGTTGAGGCAGGTCTGCGTGGATTTGCTGAGAAAGATCGATGGATCCCAAGACTAGGGGTACGTTTTCAGGAGAGCGAAAAACGCGGCTGGAGTACGGCGTTGCGCGCTGGCGCGCTGGGCGCTTTGGGTGCTTGATTACCCTCGTCCCAGCTTGCTGCAAAGCTTGCCGATGAGGTTGCCCACGAAGGAGGCTTCGGGCACGTGGAGTTTGATGGCGAGGCCGAAGGTCACGGCAAGCGAAACCAGCCCACCCGCCACCACGTAGGCGAGCGCCTGCAAGATGGAACCGGAGAGCGGCGCGATAAACGTCTCCAGCGCGAACAACACGCTCCAGCCCGCCGCAGCTCCCAGCCCGCCGAACAGCACGCCCGACGCAAGCGCCCGCACGGTGGAGCGCAGCCCCAGCCGGCCCAGGCGCCGGCGCAGGTAGATGAACAGGCAGAGATCGGCCACCACGTAGAACAGCACCTCGGCCACGGCGATGACCTCGATGGGGAAGCGCCCGACGTTGGCGGCGCCGAACATGGTGAGCGCGATCTGCGCCGCCCCCGCCACGAAGTTGAACGCCGCGAACACGCCCATCGCGCGCAGGCTGCTGAAGATCTTCTGCAGGTAGGTGTTCACCCCGTACACGGGCAGCGCGAACGCGAGCACCGTCAAATACGAAGCGATGGACGAGACGCTTTCCATGGTGAAAGCTCCTGCATGGTAAAGCGTGACCAGCGGCAACGCGAACACCATGAGGTAGAGGGCGAAGGGAACCATGAAGAACAGGATCTGGTTGGTTCCGCTCACGATGCCGCGCTTCACGCCGTCTGCGTCGCCTTCGGCCTGCATGTCGGCCAGCTCGGTGAACATGGCGGTGGTGATGGGCACGGCCAGAAACGCGTAGGGCAGCGTGAACCACTGGCGGGCGTACAGCAGGGTGGAGGGCCCGTTGTCGGCGAAGCTGTAGGAGGCCGCGTTCTGCACGGACACCACCGCAAGCGAGCACAGCATCACGAGCACGGCCGGCACGCCGATGGACAGCGTCTCGCGCAGCGCGGGGTCGCGGAAGTTGATGCGCGGACGCAGGCGGATGCCGTTGCGCTTGAGCGCGGGCAGCTGGATGGCCAGTTGGACGAACACGCCCAGGGGGTTGCCGATGGCGATGATGTACAGGGCCAGCTCCGGCTCGTTGGGTGCGACGGCCGCGTACAGGGCGAACGTGGCTATGACCACCACATTGTTCGCGACGGGGGCGATGGAGGACCACAGGTAGTCCCGGTTGGCGTTGAGCAGGCCCGAGACGATGGCCGTCGCCCCGTAGAGCACGATCTGGATGGCGAAGAACTGGAAGAAGAACACCGAGGTGGCCATCTCGCCTTGGTCAGAGTAGAAGCTTTGCGTGTAGATGGCCACGGAGGGAAACGCGATGCAGAGGGCCGACACGACGCCCAAAAACGCCACCACGATGGTGAGCAGGTTCGAAGCGTACTCGTTGCCGGCCTTTTGCCCCAGCCGCTTTTTGACCGACAGATACACGGGCAGAAAGGCCGTCACCAGCATGCCGCCCGCCACCAGCTCGTAAAGTTGGTTGGGCAGGTTGTTGGCCACTTGGTAGGAGCTTGAGAGCAGCGTGGAGCCCAGGGCGAAGGCCATGATCCAGGTGCGCGCGAAGCCGGTGATGCGGGAGAGCATCACGCACACGCTGATGAGCGCGGCGGAGGAGCCGACATCGGCGTTGCCGGCGCCGTCAGAGTCCCCGCTTTCGGTGCGTGCGGGATTCGCGTGGGTTTTGTCCGCACCGGCGTGCTTGCTGACGATGGGCAGCTCCGCGGTGGATCCGGAAAACGCCTCGCGCTCGCGGCGCGAACGGGGAACGGCTCGGTCGCGCGCCGCTTCGCGCGGGTCGGGGGTTTGGGGTTCGAAAGGGTCGCGCGGTGCCGTGAGGTCCTGTCCGGCGTGCTTTCCCCCGATGACGATCTTGGAGGTTTCGCCCGGAGCGGCCGCGCGCAGCTTCGCCTTGGCGCTGGCGGGGTCGTGCCTCGGTTCCGGTTTGGGGACCACCGTCTGCGCGACGGCCGCCGCGATGGCCGTGCGGTCCAGCCCGGCGTGACGTCCCCCCACGTGGATCTCCGAGGTGGCGCCGGGGTCGGCGGGCCGCATATGTTGAGCTCGTGCGAGCTTGTCGGACATGAAACGACGCTTCCTCGTGCATCGGATATAATGGCCCATCATAGCAAACCCGGAAAGAAGACCCTCATGCGCATCCTCATCGTACGCAATAATTCCAACTCGAAGGCCCTCGACGCGTCGCTGCTTTTGGCAACCTACCTGGCAAGTCAGGGGATCGACCACACGCTGGCGGATTCGTCCGACCTCGCGGGGGCGGACGCGCCCGAGGAGGCGGCCGAGCTTGCCGCGGGCACGGACATGGCGGTGGTGCTCGGCGGCGACGGCACCATCTTGCGCACGGCCCGGCTGCTGGGCACGACGGGCGTGCCCATCCTGGGGATCAACTTCGGCCGCCTGGGCTTTCTGGCGAACTCGAGCGACGAGGGCGTGGTGGCCGTGGTGGCCGCGGCTTTGGCGGGCGACGTGGTGGCCGAGCAGCGCACCAACCTGCGCATCGACGTGGTGTGCGAAGGGGAGGCCGACCCGTGGGGCGACGAGGGCGACTCCGCAGACGCGCTTTCGCCTGCGCCCGAGGGGAGGCGGAGCTTTTTTGCGCTCAACGAGCTGGCGGTGACGCGCGGGGCCAACGGGCGCGTCATCGACTTCGGCCTGGGCGTTTCTGGCTCCCACGTGGCCGACATGCGCGGCGACGGCCTGGTGGTGGCCACCGCCACGGGCTCGACCGCCTATGCGCTCTCGGCGGGCGGGCCGCTGGTGGCGCCCGGATTCACGGGGCTGGTGGCCGTTCCCTTGGCGCCGCACACGCTGCATTCGCGCGCCATCGTGACCGCGCCGAGCGACGTGGTGGAGATGTCGCTGTCAACCGATGCCGCCCGCCACGACGCCACGCTGTTCGCAGACGGCGAAGTGCTGTCGTTCGAACGTCCGGTGCGGCGCGTCTACGTGCGCCGCGGCGACGCCCCCACCGTGCTTTTGCGCCATCGCCACGAGGGCTTCTACGAGCACGCCGCCAAGGTGTTCTTCTGACGCGCCGCAACGCAGGGGGCGCTCATGCGCGCGGCGACGGCGCGCGAAGGGGTTCAGAGCCACAGGCGGTAGGTGGTGGCCGCGGCGTAATCGGACGTTTGGAGGGCGAAGCTTTCGACTCTCAGTCCCTCAAGCTCGGACGGGTTGGCGAGCGCGTTGCCCACGATGCGAAACGGCAGCACGATCTGCCGGGTTTCGCCGGGGGCGAGGACGGCCTCGCCGGGGTTCAAAAGCGCGTACGCCTCCAGGTCGAGCGCGATGCCGGCGCCCATCGCGTCGTCGACGCCGACGAGCAGGTCGCTCCATAGCGTGAACGTGGGCAGGGAACCCGCCCCGGCTTCGAACGACGCGTCCGAGGCGTTGGTCATCGAGACGGCGACGAGGATGATGCTTCCATCGGAGAGGACCTTCTCCGGGCTTGCGTACGCCGTGTTCCAATTGGCGAACGATTGCGCCGAGATGATGCGGGACTCGCTCACGGCAAGCGAGAGGCCCGCGTGCTCGATCTTCCAAAATCCCAGACGGTCGAGGTCCTCCTTTTGCCGGCGGCTCAGGTTGGCCAGAAGCTCCTCGCTCGCTTCGTATGCGAGCCCCTGGACGAGGGAGGGGATGCGGGCCTCGTCCCCCGGGTTGAAGTCGACCACGTTCTTGGCGGCCCGCCCGCTTCCGGCCAAGAGCACCTCGCTTGGGTCGGCCGACGGTTCGAGCGGCTCGCCCGGCACGTAGCGTCCGACGAACCACCCCATGGCGAGGGCGGCGGCGATCAGGCAGGCGGTTCCGGCGGCGATGCGCGCCTTACGGGCAGGCGTCATGGCTTCTCCTCTCGAAGGGTCGGGGCGCGGGGGCGCCCGGTTGTCGCCCTTGACGCTAGCACGCGCTGCCGTTTTTCGACAACGGTGAAATATCTCACCCCTGCGTCCGGGCGCTGGGCGTGCTATGGTTCGTCGTAATGGGAGCGTTTGGAGGCAACCGGCTGCGAGAGGAGGCCAGCATGGGCGAATTCACGGCGTTGGCCGCAACGGCGGCCGTGCTGGTGGGCGCCGCCCTGCCGTTCGCGGCGGCATGCGCCTCCGTCGTGCGCGCGTGCTACTTCGACGCGCCCGCCCGGTCCGATGCGCTTCTTGCCCTGTACCGCCTTTCCGCGTTCGCCGCGATCGTCATCGGGTGCTGCGCTTTGTCCGAGCTGCGGGGGGATGCGGCGGCGGCCCTGTTCGCCGTCGCGTCCTGCGCGGGGTCGTTTGCGGCGGGGGCGGCGCTTGGAAGATCGTGGCGCGCGGCCGAGGCCGCCGAAGCCCGCTCGGTCGCCGAATTGCGCGGGCTTGTGGAGCGCTATCGCGAGCGGGATGCGTCGCCGGAGGCGCGATGCGCCCGCGCCGCCCGCGCGCACGGCCTCACACGGCGCGAAGAGGAGGTGCTGCGCCTTGTCGCGCAGGGCCGCACCCAGCCCGAGATCGCGCGCGAGCTGTGCTTGTCCCGCGACACGGTGAAAACCCACGTGCGCAACCTCTACCGCAAGATGGGCGTGTCGGGAAAGGCCGAGCTTGCGGAGGCGATGGCCGCTGCCGAGCCGGCGGGCCGGGTCGGCTGAGCGAGCGGCCCGTCGGGCGGTTTTCGGAGGTTGCGGCGCCCGCCCCGCCCGCCTTCGGATTCGTTGCAGGCGGGGCGGGGCGAAGGGGCGCTTACTTATGATAGTAGCGGTGCTGCTCGTACTTCGGCTCGCAGCACACGTTGATGCCGAGCGTGCGGTAGAGCTTCTCGTCGGTGGCCGACAGGATCACGCTGAAGAACGCGTCGCAGCCGCGCAGGTCGTTCACGTGCTCGATGAGCTTCGCGGCCGACTCGTCGGTGGCCGAGCTGATGGACAGCGCGATGAGCGTCTCGTCGGAGTGCAGGCGGGGGTTGCGGCTGTGCAGCTGCTCGGTTTTGAGGCGGCAGATGGGGGTGATGGCTTCGTCAGTGAGCACGTTCTTGTCGTCGTCGACGCCCGCCACGCCCTTGAGCGCGTTCATGAGCAGCGACGACGCCGCGCCTAGAAGGGCGGAGGTCTTGCCCGTCACCACGCTGCCGTCGGGCAGCACCATGGCGCCGGCCGGGCCGCCGGTCGTCTCCTCCTTGAGCAGCGCGGCCGAGCGCGCAGGGGAGAGGCCCGCGTTCACGCCCGCCTGGTTCATCAGCAGCTCGAGTTTCTCCAGCTGCTCGTGGCCGACCCCGGTGCGCTTCACCTCCACGGCGGTTTGGAAGTAGCGGCGAACGATCTCCATCTGCGCGGCCTCGCGCACGGCCTCGTCGTCCACGATGGCGTTTCCGGCCATGTTCACGCCCATGTCGGTGGGCGACTGGTAGGGGCTTTCGCCCGAGATGCTCTCCAGCATGGCCTTGAGCACGGGGAATATCTCCACGTCGCGGTTGTAGTTCACCGTCGTCTCGCCGTAGGCTTCCAAATGGAACGGGTCGATGGTGTTCGCGTCGTCCAAATCCACCGTGGCGGCCTCGTAGGCTATGTTCACGGGGTGCTTGAGCGGCAGGTTCCACACGGGGAACGTCTCGTACTTGGCGTAGCCGGCCGCGGTGCCGCGCGCGTGCTCGTGGTAGAGCTGCGAGAGGCACGTGGCCATCTTGCCCGATCCGGGGCCGGGAGCGGTCACCACCACCAGCGGGCGCGTCGTCTCCACGTACTCGTTTTTGCCGTAGCCCTCCTCGCTCACGATGTGGTCGATGTCGTAAGGGTAGCCGGCTATGGGGTAGTGCAGGTAGCTTTTGATCCCCAGGCTGTCCAGGCGCTTGCGAAACGCGCCGGCTGAGGGCTGGTTCGCGTAGTGGGTGATCACCACGCCGGTGGTGGCGAATCCCATGGAGCGGAATATGTCCATGAGGCGCAGCACGTCCTCGTCGTAGGTGATGCCGAGGTCTCCGCGCACCTTGCTCTTCTCTATGTCGTTGGCGTTGATGGCGATGATGATCTCCACGTCGTCGGCCAGGCTCTTGAGCATGCGGATCTTGGAGTCGGGCTCGAACCCCGGCAGCACGCGCGCGGCGTGGTAGTCGTCGAACAGCTTGCCGCCGAATTCCAAATAGAGCTTGCCGCCAAACTGCTCGATGCGGTTGCGGATGTGCTCGGCTTGCAGCTCGATGTACTTCTCGTTGTCGAATCCGATGCGCATGGGTTGACGGTGCCCCTTTCTCAAGACGGTGCGAAGGGGTGCGCGGCGTGCCTCTCCGGCCTGCCCGGCGCACCGGCATCGATTATATCCTACTTGATGCCGAGGATGTTTCCGGCCCGTGAAATCGTCCGATCCGAAGGCTCCCGCAGCCGAGGACCCGCAGCCGAGGACCCGCTTCGCCCGTCTTGCCGGCAATGCGCCGGCCCGCGAAATCGTCCGATCCGAAGGCCGGCGCAACTGGTATGCTGTATCGGCGGCGGATGCGCCGCCGGCGGACGGAGGCGGCAGGCGAGGGAAGGGGGCTTGTGCGCGAGCAGATGAAAGAGTACGTGTCTTACCTGCGCATCGAGCGCGGAAGCTCGCCTTTGACCGTGTCCGCCTACGAGGCCGATCTGCGCGACTACGCGGCGTTTTTGGAGGCGAGGGGCATTGACGATGCGGGGGAGGTGGACCGCGCGACCGTGGCGGCCTACGAGGCGGAGCTGTTCGATCGCGGCTATGCGGCCTCGACGGTTGATCGCCATGCGTCGGTGCTCAAGGGCTTTCATCGCTTCCTCGTGCGCGAGGGCCATGCGCGTCGCAATCCCACCGACAGCCTTCCGCTTCCCAAGGTTCCCGACCGCTTGCCCGATGTGCTGAGCGCCTCCCAGGTGGCGGCCATGCTGGATGCTCCGGTGGAGCGTGCGCCCGCGCCGCTGCGCAACCGGGCCATCCTCGAAGTGCTGTACGGTTGCGGCTTGCGCGCAAGCGAGTGCGTTGGGCTGGACCTGGCCGACGCGATGCTTGACGAGGGGTATCTGCGCATCGTGGGCAAGGGGGGCAAGGAGCGCGTGTCGCCCATCTCGGGCACTGCCCTTCAGACGCTGGGGGATTATCTTGAGCGGGGTCGCCCCGGCTTGGAGAAGCCGTACGCGAAGGCCACGTCCGCAGTGTTTCTGAACGCGCGCGGCGGGCGCCTGACGCGGCAGAGCGTCCACGCCATCGTGGCGAAGGCGGGCCTCGCTATCGGCGTGCAGAATCTCCACCCCCACACGCTGCGCCACTCCTTTGCCACCCACATGCTGGAGGGAGGCGCCGACCTGCGCGTCATCCAGGAGATACTGGGGCACTCCGACATCTCGACCACCCAGATATACACCCATGTCAGCCGCGCCCACATGCGCGAGGAGTACCTGGCGTTCCACCCGCGCGCAAAATACAATAAAAATAATTATAATTAAAGGCCCGCGCCGACGCCCGGAGAAGGCGCCTGCCCGCGCATCGCCCGCCGCGCATCGCCCGCCCGCCGCACGCGTTCTTCGCTCGCCGGTCGTCCGGCGCCCGATGTGCATCGCGCGCTCTCTGTTCACCGATCGTCCTGCACCCGATGTGCATCGTGCGCGCTCTCTGTTCGCCGGTCGTCCGGCGCCCGATGCTCGCCCGCTGGACGTGTCCGCTGCCAGCCGGGTGCCTGTCCATCGCTGCCGGGTGCCGAGCGCTCGCTGCTCATCGCGCGCTGTCTGGCGCTTGTTGCGTGCCGCCCGCCGTTCGCCCGTGCTTCCGCGAGTGCGCCCCGTCGCTCGCCGGTTGTCCGCCCGTTGCGCTCGTCGCCCCCGCTTCCCGGGCGCCTTTTCGGGCCCGCTTCTCTCTTCTGCGCATCGGGGGGGCCGTCTGCTTGCGATTGGCTCTGCGTCCGCTCACAGCGCAGAGTCCCTGTCCTTCGCATGCCGCAAACACGTACGAATGTTTCACGTGAAACACTGGGTGCCGGCGCCCGAGGGGCGTTTTGCCTCGACTGCCGGCGGACGGCGGCGCATCATTGCCGTTCCAGCGCATGCCGGCGATGATCGCGAGGCGGTCGATCTGTTGTTTCCGATTGCTTCCGCGATGTTTCACGTGAAACATTCGTACGGGTTGCCGGTTCGCAGAATGCAAGGCGATGCGCTAGAGGGTTCGCGGAGCGGACGGGGGCGGACCGCGAAAGCCGCGCGACGGAGGAGGCCGTGGGGGCGGCGGAGAGGACGGGGCGGGCCGCGAAAGTCGCGGGATGCGCGGCGGCAGGCTGCGAAGATCGCGAGGAGCCGCGGAACGCGCGGCGGTAAACTGCGGAGCGGACGGGGGCGGGCCGCGAAAGCCGCAGGGCGCACAGCGGCGGACTGCGAAGGTCCTGGGGAGTTGCGGAGTGCGCCGCTGGGGGCCGCAGGAGGTGGCGAGACGCGCGGCGATGGATCGTGGGAGGCCGCAGGGCGCGCGGCGGCGGGTTGCAGGGCGCGCGGCGGTGGGCCGTGGGAGGGTGTGGGGCGCGCGGCGGCGTTTTCGCGGGCTGCGAGCGATGCGGGCGGAAGGGCCCGTTTTCGCCCGCGCCGGCGCTCTGACACATATTCCGCATAATTCGCTCCCACGACGCGCCACTGCATGCCTCGTCCATATCTTGTGCCTCGGCGCGCCCTTTGTGCAACATCTAGCCGAGCCTTGTCGGGCGGATTGCGCGCCCGATTCGACGGCGCGTCAACCGGGGGGTTTCAAAAGGCTTCGGATGGGATGAAACAGCATAATTTGTTGCGAAGTGGGGCAAAGTGGGATAAAATTCCATCCATCGAAGGGCCGCGCGGAAAGCGTGGCGGGAAGGACGGAATGGCCGAAGACACCGAAAAGGTCGTCGATCTCAACAGCGCGTACCGCCATAAGGTGGACGCCAAGGGCCGCATGTCCCTTCCGTCGTCGTTTCGCAAGGTGCTTTCGACGGATCTGGTGGTGACCCGAAACCCCAAGGACGAGTGCCTCTACGTGTTCGAGCCCCAGGCGTTCAACGACTGGGTGGCGGGCGTGTTCGAGGACAAGTTCGAGAAGTACGACCGCACGAACGACCTCCACGTTCGCCTGCGCCGCAAGCTGAAGGCGCGCGCCGCCGACGTGTCCGTGGACGCGTCCGGCCGCATCATGATATCGGCGGAGCAGCGCGAGGCCGTGGGCATAGAGAAGGACGTCGTGGTCGTGGGGAACACGGGCTACTTCGAGATCTGGGACGCGAAGCGCTACGATCGGGTGGACGAGGACACCGACCTCGGCCTTCTGTTCGACTGATCATAAGGCGTGAGCGAAGTGACAGAAGAATATCGGCACACACCCGTCCTGCTCGCCGAGTGCCTCGAATACTCGAACCTCAAACCGCAGCACACATTCGTGGACGCAACACTCGGCGGGGCAGGGCATTCCTTCGAAGCGGCCAAGCTCATCGGGAGCGCGGGCACGCTCATCGGCATCGATCAGGACGAGGTAGCGCTGGCCGCCGCCCGTCGCAAACTCGGGACGCTGCCCGATGACGCCTGCCCGCGCCTCGAGCTGGTGCGCGGCAACTTCAAGGACCTGGACGAAGCGCTCCTTGGCGCGGAGGTTCCCGGCGTCGACGCGTTTTTGTTCGACCTCGGGGTGTCCTCGGTGCAGATAGACACGCCGTCTCGAGGCTTCTCCTTCAAGGAGAACGGCCCTCTTGATATGCGGATGGATCCGGGCAAACAAACCCTGACCGCAGCAGAGATCGTCAACACCTACAACGCAGCAGATCTCACTCGGATCATCCGTGCCTACTCGGACGAGCGATGGGCGAGCCGCATAGCGGAGTTCATCGTGCGAGCGCGGCAGACGGCCCCGGTGGAGACGAGCGGGCAGCTCGTGGACATCATCAAGGCCGCCATCCCGGCCTCGGCTCGCCGCGCCGGAGGGCATCCGGCCAAGCGCACGTTCCAAGCGCTGCGCATAGAGGTGAACGGCGAGCTTGACGCGCTTCGGAGCGGCTTGGACGCGGCCGTCCGCTGGCTCAACCCCGGCGGCACGCTCGCGGTCATCAGCTACCACTCCCTGGAGGACCGCATCGTCAAGGAGGCGTTCCAGGCGTTCGCCAACCGTTGCACCTGCCCGCCGGACCTTCCGGTGTGCGTGTGCGGCAAAGAGCCGATACTCGACATAGTCACCAGAAAGCCGGTGCTGCCGGCCGCAGAAGAGATAGACCGCAACCCGCGTGCCCGCAGCGCCAAGCTGCGCGTCGCGCGGAAGCGTTGAAAGCGAAAAAAGCGCACGGCCACCCGCACAGCCAGCCGAAAACGAAGAAAGGGGGTGGGGCATGAGCGCGGTTCCCGCATACTCTCATTATCCCGAGCGCGCTGCGGAGCGCGACTCGCGCGAGCGCATCAGCGTGCTTCCTGGTCGCGGCGTGCGCACGCAGCCCTCCTCCCTCTCCCCGAGCGTCGTGCTCGCGGCGAAAGCAGTGGCCGTGGTGTTGGTGGTGCTCTCCATCGTGGCGTTCGCGCGCATCGGGCTGGTGTCCGCCGCCTTCTCCGCCTCGGCCCAGTCCGCCCAGCTTTCCGCACAGATATCCGAGGCCCGCGCAACGGGGTCGTCGCTGGAGGTGTCGCAAAGCACGCTCTCCAATCCCACGAAGCTCAAGCAGCAGGCCGCCGATCTCGGCATGGCCGCGCCTGCGTCCGTGGGCGTCATAGAGCTGGAGGAAGACGTTGTGACCGCCGACGACGACGGTGCGCTCTCGCTGTCTGGAAGCGTGGCTGCCGCATCTGGCGCCGGGGCGTAGCGCCGTGGCCGACAGGTACGAAACGCCGCGTGCGCAGCGGCGTTCCCCCGGCCGGGGAAGCTCCCGCGCATCGGCGCGCCGCACGCGTTCGGCCGACCGCCACCGCGTGGCGCGAACGCAGCGCGCACAAGGTTCGCAGCGCCCCCGTCGTTCGCAGGCCCCCCGCTTCTCCGCCCAGCCCCTCGTCCCCGATTCCAACCGCGTCTTCTGGCCCATCGTGGCGTTCGCCGTCGTGGCCGCGCTGCTCTCGCTGCGCCTTGTGTACCTGCAGGCGATAGCCGCCCCCGACCTGGCGAGCAAAGCCGAGCGCGCGCGCATGTCCTATTCTTGGGACGAGCCCCGTCGCGGAACCATCTACGACCGCAACGGCGTGGTGCTGGCAACCTCGGTGGAAGCGTCCACCATCTACGTCGATCCCGCGGAGGTGGACGACCCCGATACCACCGCCCAGGTGCTCGTGGACGTGCTGGGCGGGCGCAAGTCCGACTACCTGGAGGCCGTCACGGCCGGCAACACCCGCTACTCCGAGATCAAGGAGAAGGCGGACGCCGAGGTGGGCGAGCGCATGGAGGAGGCTGTCGCCGAGCTGACGGCGACAGGCGGCGCCCACGAGGGCGCGTCGCTGGGCATCCACTGCAAGGCCGAATGGAAGCGCGAGTATCCCAACGGCCAGGTGGGCGGCCAGGTGATAGGCGCTTGCAACCTGGAGGTGGACCAGGACAACAACCGCGAGTACTACACGGGCATATCGGGGCTGGAGCTGTACTACGACGACATCCTGTCCGGCGAGGCGGGCTACACCCGCATGGAGACGGGGTCCGACGGCACGCCCATCCCCGGGGGCAAGAACGAGTCGAAGGAGGCCGTGGACGGCCAGGACATCATCATCTCGCTCGACATAGAGCTGCAGCAGTACGTGGAGGAGCGGCTCACGGCCGACGAGAAGGGCATGACCGCCAACGGCGGCAGCGCCATCGTCATGGACGGGGGCACGGGCGAGATATACGCGGCCGCGTCGCTTCCGCTGTTCAACCCCGCCGACCGCTCCGAGGTCAAGGAGGGCGCCACCAAGCTCAAGGCGGTCACCGACCTGTTCGAGCCGGGGTCCATCTTCAAATCGGTGACCACCATGGCCATTTTGGAGTCGGGCACCATGTCCCCGGACACCGAGCTGTTCTGCCCGGCCTCCATCACGGCGGACGGCTACACCATCACCGACGCGCACGAGCGCGGAGACGCCACCTACACGCTGCGCGAGATACTGGACCAGTCCTCCAACATCGGCATATCGCTGGCCATGGAGCGCATGGGCTTCTCGATGCTCCACGGCAAGATACTCGAGTACAACCTGCACTCGAAGACGGGCGTGGACTACCCGGGCGAGGGCGAGCAGGGCACCGACATCCTAGGCTCGCTGGCCGACCCCGAGGACCTGTCCACCGTGGGTATGTACAACATCAGCTTCGGCCAGGGCATCTCGCTCACGCCGCTGCAGATCACGCGCTTTTACGGCGCGCTTGTGAACGACGGCGTGGAATGCACCCCGCACTTCCTGATATCCAAGCCCCAAAGCGGCGATGTGGCGGAGTACGCCACCGAGGACGTGATAGAGAACAAAGAGGCCATCGAGGACATCACGAGCATGCTCAAGACCGTGGTGACCGACGGCACGGGCAAGCAGGCCGCCATCGAGGGGTTCAACGTGGCCGGCAAAACCTCCACGGCCGAGATATACGACGAGGAGAACGGCGGGTACCGCAAGGGCGTGTACAATTTGGCGTTCACCGGTTTTCTGGCCGACTCGTCAAGCCAGTTGGTTTGTTTTGTGGCCGCCAACGAGGTTCCCACCGACGGCGTGGTCACGCCGATGTTTAAGGATATAATGTCAACTGCTATCGACCGATTCAACATCCATCCGGAGTGAGGAAGCCATGGGCAAGACCTGTACCGAACTGCTCGAGGGCATCGATTGCACCGTCATCGGCAACCCCGACGACGAGGTGGGCGGCATCGCCTACCGCAGCGACCGGGTGCGGCCGGGTGATGCGTTCTTCTGCATCGTGGGCTTTTCCGCCGACGGGCACTCTTTCGCCCAGGACGCCATCGACCGCGGCGCGAAGGTGCTCGTGGTGGAGCGCAAGGTGTATCTGGCCGACGCCACCGACGTGACCGAGGTCGTGGTCAAGGACACGCGCAAGGCCATGGCCGTGGCGGCCGCCAACTTCTACGACCACCCGTCGCAGGGCCTCTCGCTCGTGGGCATCACGGGCACGAACGGCAAGACCACCACCACCTACCTCGTGGAGCACATCGCGCGCGTGGCCGGCAAGCGCACGGGGGTCATCGGCACCGTGGGCGTGCGCGTGGGCGACATCCAGGAGAAATCGGCGCACACCACGCCCGAGTCGCCCGATCTGCAGCAGCTGTTCGCGCGCATGCGCGAGGCGCGCTGCGACGTGGTGGCCATGGAGGTGAGCTCGCACGCGCTCGATCTGGAGCGCACGTGGGGCACCGCCTTCGCCGTCACGGCGTTTTCCAACCTCACGCAGGACCACCTGGACTACCATCACACCTTTGAGGCGTACTTCGAGGCCAAGGCGCGCCTGTTCTCCAAGGACTACCCGGCCCGCCGCGTCATCTGCATCGACGACAAGTGGGGCCGCGAGCTTCTGCGCCGCTGCTCGGTGGCCGAGGACAGCGTGGTGACCACGGGCTTCGACCCGTCCGCCCAGATCCATCCCGTGGAGGCGACCTACGCGCCCACGCACACCTCCGTCGTGCTCGACGTGCGCGGCGCCCGCTACGCGTTCGACTACCCGCTGGTGGGCCGCTTCAACGTGGAGAACGTCATGTGCGCGTTCGGCATAGGGCTGCAGCTGGGCTTTTCGCCGGAGGTCATCGTGGAGGCGCTTAAGGACGCCCCGCAGATCCCCGGGCGCCTGGAGCGGGTGGGCGCGCCGAACACGGGCGGCGTGAGCGTGTTCGTGGACTACGCGCACACCCCCGACGCGCTGGAAAAGGCGCTCTCGTCCATCAAATCGCTCACGCCCGGCCGCACGATCTGCGTGTTCGGATGCGGCGGCGACCGCGACGCCAGCAAGCGCCCCATCATGGGCAAGGCGGCGCTCGCGGCCGACCATGCGGTGGTGACGAGCGACAACCCGCGCACAGAGGACCCCGACGCCATCATCGCCGACATCGTGAGCGGGATGGGCGCGGGCGAGGGCCGCTTCGACGTCGAGCCTGACCGCCGCGCGGCCATCGCTCGTGCCATCGCGCTGGCCCGCCCCGGGGACTCGGTGCTCGTCGCGGGCAAGGGGCACGAGGATTACCAGCTGGTGGGCGACAAGGTGCTTTCCTTCGACGACCGCGTGGTGGCCGCGGAGGAGCTGAGGCGCGCCTTCGGCGCGGCCCCGACGGGAGCCGAGGAGGGACGCTAGCATGCGTCTGAACGCGAAGCAGATAGCGGCGTGCACGGGCGGGCAGTACGCGGTGGAGCCGGTGGACGCGCGCGTGCTGGCCACGGGGCTTGCCTGGGATTCGCGCGAGGCGCGCGCGGGCGACGTCTACGTGGCGCTGCCGGGCGCGCGCGCAGACGGCCACGACTTCGTGGCGTCGGCCCTGCGCGCGGGCGCTGTGTGCACGCTTGTCATGCAGCCGCTTCCCGCCGAGGTGCTCGCGCTCGCGCGCGAGCTGGGAGCGGCCGTCATCGAGGTTCCCGACACGGCGCACGCGATCACCGATTTGGCGCGCGAGTGGCGCGGGCACCTCAAGGGCCGCGTGATCGGCGTCACCGGATCCGTGGGCAAGACCACGACGAAGAACCTCGTGCGCGACGTGCTGGCCGCGGCGCACACCGTGGTGGCCACCGAGGGCAACCAGAACAACGAGTTGGGCGTGCCCAAGACGCTGCTTTCCGCGGAGCCGGAGACGGAGGCCGTGGTGGTGGAGATGGGCATGCGCGGCGCGGGCCAGATAGCGCAGCTGTGCTCGTTTACGCGCCCGGACTGGGGCGTGGTCACCAACGTGGGTGAGAGCCATATAGAGCTTCTGGGCAGCCGCGAGAACATCGCGCGCGCCAAGGCCGAGCTTCTGCTCGCGCTGCCCGCCGCGTCGGGCATGGCGTTTCTGAACGGGGCCGACGATCTGTCCGACTTCGTCTACGAATGCTCCGATTTGGAGAGGTGGCCGAGCACGGTCGTGTGCTTCGACGGATCGGGCGCCTACGACGCCGCAGGATGCGGCGTTTCGGATTGGCGGCGCCGGCCGGCCGTGTGGGCCGAGGACGTGTCGCTTGACGAGCAGGGGCGGCCGCGTTTCACGCTGTGCGCCCGCGGCTTCTCGGAGGGTTGGCCGCCCGATGCGCCGGACGACCTGGCGGTTGAGCGCTGCGCCTGCGCGCTCGGCTTGCGCGGCGCGCACAACGTGGCCAACGCCTGCGCAGCGGCTGCGGTGGGGCGCGCCTTCGGCATGGACCTTACTGCTATCGCGGGCGCGCTCGCGGGCGCGCTTCCCGAGGCGGGCCGCCAGGAGGTGCTGCGCGCCCGCGGGGGCTTCACGGTGGTCAACGACGCCTACAACGCCAACCCCGACTCCATGCGCGCCGCGCTGACGACCTTCTGCGCGCTCGATGTGCCGGGGAAGCACATCGCCGTGCTGGGCGACATGGGCGAGCTTGGCGATTTCGCGGCCGCCTGCCATGCGGGCGTGGGCGAGCACGCCGCCGCGTTGCCGCTCGACCGCCTCGTGTGCGTGGGCGAGCTTGCCCGGATCATCGCCGACTCCGCGCAGCGCGCCGGCATGGACGCCGGGCGCATCGTGCGCGCCTCGACGTTGTCCGAGGCGCTGGGGGATCTGGACGTGTGCGTGGAGCCGGGGGACGCCGTGCTGGTGAAGGCGTCGCGCTTCATGGGGCTTGAACGCGTGGTCGAAGGATTGGTTAACTGACATGCTCACTGTATTCGCGCAATATCCGACGTTTTTGGTGTTCGTGGCCATCGTGGCGGCCATCGTGGCGACCATCGCGCTCATGCCCGCCTGGATCCGGTTTCTGAAGTCGAGCCACATCGGCCAGCAGGTGCGCGCCGACGGCCCCGAGAGCCACTTGGTCAAGCAGGGGACGCCCACCATGGGCGGCGTCGTCATGCTGGTGGCGGTTGTCGTGGTCGCTCTCATCGTCGGCAAGCCGACGCCGGAGATGCTCGCCCTTTTGGGGGCCTGCGTGCTCACCGGCGCGCTGGGGCTTGTCGACGACGCCTCGAAGGTGGTCAAGGAGCGCTCGCTGGGGCTTACCCCCAAGGCCAAGCTTGTGGGGCAGTTCGCCATAGCCACGGTGTTCTGCCTGGTGGCGGTCAACCTGCTGGGCATCGAGCCGACGGTGGAGATACCGTTTCTGTGCACCATCGACATGGGCGTTCTGACCACGGTGGTGCCTGTGGGGGAGGGCGTGTCCATCCCGTGGGTGTACCTCGTGTTCGTCAACGTGCTTTTGGTGGGGCTGTGCAACGCCGTGAACCTGACCGACGGCTTGGACGGGCTGGCGGCGGGCACGGTCATGATCGTGATGATCGTTATGGCGGCCATCGCCTACCGCTCCGACATGCTTGAGTCGGCCATCTTCGGCGCGGCGCTGGCGGGCGCGTGCATAGGCTTTCTGTGGTTCAACTCGTTTCCCGCGGACATCTTCATGGGCGACACGGGGTCGCTTGCGCTCGGCATGTCGCTGGGGTGCCTCGCGGTGCTCACGAAGTCCGAGTTCATCGTGCTCGTCATAGGCGGGCTGTTCGTGGCCGAGGCCCTGTCGGTCATGATCCAGGTGCTCTATTACAAAAAGACGCGCAAGCGCATTTTCCTCATGGCGCCTTTGCACCACCACTTCGAGAAGAAGGGCTGGAGCGAGACGAAGGTGGTCGTGCGCTTCTGGATAGTCTCCGGCGTGCTGGCCGCGTGCGGCTTCTCGCTCTACTTCGCCGAGACGCTCATGGCGGTGGCGTAGCGTGGCGGGCGTCGATCTCATAGCGGGAAGGAAGCACGCGCCGCGCCGTTTGGGGCGCGTGCTCGTTTTGGGCTTGGGCAAAAGCGGGCGGGCCGTGGTCGACTACTGCCTGCCGCTTCTGGGCGGGCGCGTGCGCGCGCTGGCTGTGGCGGCCGGCGCGCGCACGCCGGCCGCCGAGGAGGCGGCGGCCGCGGCTCGCGCGGCCGGCGCGCTTACGGCTTTTGGCGACAAGGCCGTGCGGGAGCTTTCCCGCGCGGTTGGCGGGCCGTTCGACCTGTGCGTCGCAAGCCCGGGCATCCCCGCCTCCTCGACGCTCTACGCGGACGCGGCGGCGGTGTCGGCGGAGGTGGTAAGCGAGGTGGAGCTTGCCTGGCGCGAGAGCGCCGCGGACAGCCGCTGGGCGGCCGTCACGGGCACCAACGGCAAGACCACGGTCACGTCTTTGGTGGCGCACCTGCTGCGCGCGGCGGGGGAGGACGCCGGGGCGGTCGGCAACATCGGCGAGACGTGCCTGGGGGCCGTGGCCGCGGGCGGGACGCGGACGTACGTGGCGGAGGTGTCGTCTTACCAGCTGGCCTCCACGTCCCGCTTCGCGCCGGATGCGGCCGTGCTGCTCAACGTCACGCCCGACCATCTGGCGTGGCACGGCGGTTTCGAGGCGTATCGCGACGCGAAGCTCAAGGTGCTGGCGAACCTGCCCCGCGTCCCCGGCTCCGTGGCGGTGCTCGACGCGACCGACGACGTGACGCGCGCGCAGGTGCGCCGCCTGCGCGCCTTGACGCGGGCCGAGCGCGGCTTCTCCTACGTGCCCGTAGGGGGCGGGGAGGGGCTTTCGGCGGACATGCGCGCGGCGTGCGGCAGCGAGAACGCGGCGTTCCTCGGCGCCGACGGCATGCTGCGCGTGGCCTTGGACGGACGCGAAGCGGCCCTTCTGCGCGCCGACGAGCTGCGGATCAAAGGCGAGCACAACGTGTCGAACGCGCTTGCGGCCGCCGCCGTCGCCTTGGCGCTCGGAGCCGCCCCCGAGACCGTGGCGGAGGGGCTGCGCACGTTCGCGCCCCTCGAGCATCGCATCGAGCCGTGCGGGACGGTGGGCGGGGCGGAGTGCTTCAACGACTCCAAGGCCACCAACGTGGACGCGACGCTCAAGGCGCTCGCGGCGTTTCCCGGACGCCGGCTTGTCGTGCTTCTGGGCGGCGACGACAAAGGGACCGACCTCGCGCCGCTTGTGGAGGCCGTCCACGAGCACGCGGCCGCCGCGGTGTGCTTCGGCGCGGCGGGTCCGCGTTTCGCCGCGGCGTTCGAGCAGGCGGCGCCGAACGCGCCGGAGGGCTTTTGCCTCCTGCGCGCCTCCCGCCTCAAAGACGCCTTCGAAGCGGCGCTTTCCCAGGCGGGTCCGGGCGATGCGGTGCTGCTCTCGCCGGCATGCGCCTCCTTCGACGAGTTCGGTTCGTTCGAGGAGCGCGGACGCGTCTTCAAATCGCTGGTGTCGGCGCGCGCGGGCGCGCCGGGGGCGTAGGAGGGGCGCGGCATGGTCGGCGCGCGCGGCAGGCGGGAGGCTCCCGCCCACATCATGGTTCCAAGGCTGATCCTGCTCCTTTCGGTGCTGGCGCTCATGCTCGTCGGCTTCGTGATGATCTACTCCACTTCGTCGGTCATCGAGCTGTCCACGGCTAAGAGCGTGGCCGAGGCGGATCCCATGGCCGACGTGGTCAAGCAGATGCTGTTCGCCGCAGTGGGGACGGTGCTGGCGGTGGTCGTGTGGAAGTTCGTTCCGGTGTCTGTGTGGCGCGGCAACCTGGTGTGGGTGGTGTGCGTCGTTGCGTTCGGGCTGCTTTTGGCCACCTCGTTCTCGGGCGCGGGCGGAGATGACTGGGGCGCCCAGCGCTGGCTGGTGGTGGGCCCGTTCTCCTTGCAGCCCTCGGAGTTCGCCAAGATCGCGTTCGTTTTGGTGACGGCGCGGCTTCTGTGCGATTTCCGGGAGGGGGCCTATTCGTTCAAGACGTTCGTCGGGCTTGTGTTCGCGTGCGTGCTGCTTCCTTTGCTCATGATCTTGGGCTTGCAGTCGGATCTGGGCACGGCCATGATCTGCGTCGTGGGCATCCTCACCGTGATGTGGCTGGGGGAGGTGCCGATGCGCACCATGGCCGTGACGGTGGGCGGCGTGGTGGCGGTGGGGCTGGTGGGCATCCTGTTCAAGTCCTACCGGCTGGCCCGCCTCATGGTGTTTCTTGACCCTTGGAACGACGGTGCGAACGGGCAGGGCACGGGCTACCAGCTCATCCACTCGCTCTACGCGCTTGCGAGCGGCGGCCTGTTCGGCGTCGGGGTGGGCAACTCCCATGAGAAGTACCTCTACCTCACGCAGTCCGACACCGACTTCATATTCGCCATCATCGGCGAGGAGCTGGGGCTGGTGGGCGCGCTGGCGGTCGTGGTCTTGTTCCTGCTGTTCCTGTACGCCGGCATGCGCATCGCGCGCTCGGCCGCGGACAGCTTCGGGGCCATGGTGGCCGGCGGCTTCACCGTCATGATCGCGTTTCAGGCGTTCCTCAACATCGCCATGGTCATAGGGTGGTTCCCCGTGGTGGGCAAGCCCCTGCCGTTCGTGTCGTCGGGCGGCTCGGCGCTGCTTGCCATGCTCATCATGGTGGGGCTTATCCTGTCGGTGTCGCAGGAGGCCGACGCGCCGTCGGTGTACGAGCGGCGCCGCGCCGATCTGCGGGTCGTGCGCGCATCCGGCGACCCAGCCCCCGCGCGCGGGGCGGCCGGGCGCAGGGCGGGCGGCCCGGCGCGTTCGAGAACCAGGAGGTAGCGATGCTCATCGTGCTGTCCGGCGGCGGAACCGCCGGCCACATCAATCCGGCGCTGGCGCTGGCCGACGAGCTTGGGAAGCGCGGATGCGACGTGCGCTTCGCGGGCACGCCGACGGGCGTGGAGGCGCAGCTGGTCGCTCAAGCCGGCATCCCGTTCACCCCTTTCGAGGCCCAGGGATTCAACCGCTCCCATCCTTTGAGCCTGCCTCGGGCCGTGGCGAAGATACAGCGGTCCACCAAGGCGGCCCGGCGTTGGTTCGACGAGATCCGCCCGGACGCCGTGGTGGGCTTCGGAGGCTACGTGTGCATCCCCGTGGCCCGCGCGGCCGAGCAGCGGGGCATCCCGGTGGTGGTGCACGAGCAGAACTCGGTCATGGGCCTGGCCAACAAGTACCTGGCCAAGCGCGCCGCGGCGGTGTGTTTGACCTACGAGCGCGCCGCGCAGGGGCTTTCAGGCGCCGGGCGCACGGTGGTGACGGGCAACCCGGTGCGCGAAAGCGTGCTGGCCGCCACGCGCGAGCAGGGCCGCGCCGCCTTCGGCGTGCCGCTCGAGGCCCGCATGCTGCTGGTCACGGGAGGCAGCCTTGGCGCGCGCCACCTCAACCAGGCGCTCGTCGCGCTCAAAGACGCGCTGCTTGCCTACGAGGACCTGCACATCGTGCACCTGACCGGCCGCAAGGAGCACCAGGCGGTGCTCGACGGGCTGCGCCTGAGCCAGGACGAGGCGCGCCGTTGGCAGGCGCTCGCGTACTCCGACCGCATGGGCGAGGCCATGGCGGCGGCCGACGCCGTGGTGTCGCGCGCCGGGGCCACCTCGCTTGCCGAGATATCCGCCCGCGCGCTCCCGGCGCTGCTGGTGCCGTTTCCCTACGCGACGGAGGACCACCAGACCATGAACGCACGCGCCTGCGTGGACGCCGGCGCGGCCTTCCTGGTGCCCGACGCGGAGGTGGAGGGCCCGAAGTTCGAGCGGAAGCTGCGCGCGCTCATCGAGGACGCGGACCTGCGCGAGCGCATGGCGGCCGCCGCG
>DXCU01000076.1 GCA_019115845.1 Candidatus Rubneribacter avistercoris
GAGCGCGTCCAGCTTGAGCTGCGGGTCGTTGATGATGGCCTCCAGCGCGCCCGGCATGTTCTTGTGCGCGGCGAACACGGTGAAGTTCTTCAGGTCGGCCGCGGCGGCGCGCTTCACGGCCATCGCCACAAGCGGCGTGGTGGTTTCGAAACCCACGCCCACGAACACTATCTGACGCTCCGGGTGCTGGGCGGCCAGCGTAAGCGCGTCCAGCGGCGAGTACACGATCTGCACGCTGCGGCCGGCCGCTTGCTCCTGCAGCAGGCTCGACGTGGAGCCGGGCACGCGCGTCATGTCGCCGAACGTGGCGATGGTGACGTTCGGGATGCGCGCGAGGGCGATGACCGTGTCGATGTCGCGGTTCGAGGTCACGCACACGGGGCAGCCGGGACCGCTCGCCAGACGCGTGCCCTGCGGCATGAGGTCGCGGATTCCGTTGCGCGCGATGGCCACGGTGTGCGTGCCGCACACTTCCATGAGCGTGGCGCCGCCTGCGGGGGCCAGCTTGCCGATGGACTCGATGAGGCCGCGCGCCAGCTGCGGATCCTTGAACGCCGCAAGCTCCCGCTGCATCTCGTCGGCGTCCACCGCGCGCGCCTCGTGCATGCCCGGCGAGGCGGAGGCGCTTGGCGCGGCGAATGTTTCACGTGAAACATTCGTTTCCTTGCAGCCGGTCATCTTGCAGCCTCCTCGCTTGCGGGGAGGTCGTCGCCGGCGAGTTCGGGGAACTGCTTGATGAGGTCGATGGTCTCCTGCGCGTAGTCGGGGTCCACCACCTCAATGGCGAAACCGGCATGCACTAACACGAAGTCGCCCACGCCGGCCTGCGGCGTGAGGTCGATCGCGATGTCGCGGGTGACGCCGAGGATGTCCACGACGGCCAAGCCGCCGTCTTTGAGCTCGGTGATCTTCGCCGGTATAGCCAAGCACATGGTTCATGCCTTCTTTCGGATTGCGGCGCGCATCCGTGCAGAAGCGCGCCTTACGCGCCGCTCTCGGCAGCGCCCTCTTCGCTTGCGGCCCATGCTACCACAGCCTGCCCGAACGAGACGGAGCCGTCGTTGGGCGGTAGATCGCGATTGACGGCCACCGTGAAGCCCGCGTCCTCGAGCGCGGCAATCGCGTGCTCGGCTAGATAGCGGTTCATGAACACGCCGCCGGAAAGCGTCACCGTCCCAATGCCGTGCAAGGCGCGCACAAGTTCCGCCACCGTGACGACAGCCTGCACGAACGCGTCATGGAAGCGGCGCGCGATGACGGAAACGGGCACGCCGGCGGCAAAATCGTCCAGCAGCGCGCGGAACGTGGGCGCGGCATCGAGCAGGAGCACGGAGGTGTCCTGCGCGGTGCTTTGCGCGGTGGCGGTGTTTTTGAGAACGGCGACGGCGTAGCGGTCGAGCGCGGCCGCATCGTCCTGTTTCGCCTGGTCGTCAGCGAATGTTTCACGTGAAACATTCGCTTGGCCGTTAGCGGGGGCCGCAAGGGGGCGGTTGGAGGGACCGGCGGGGGCGGCGGTCGGGATGGCGGCCGCAGAGGGGCCGGCGGGGGCGGTGCCGGGAGCGTGGGCTGGGATGGCGGCCGCAGAGGGGGCAGCGGGGGCGGTGCCGGGGCCGGCGGGCGCCCGCCCTGGAAGCGGGCGCACCGGCGGGGCGGAGATGGCCGCCTCCAGCAGGATGGCGGGCTCGCCTTCGTACGCCGGCTCGACGCAAATGCCCAAAAGCGCGCTGGCGGCGTCGAAAAGACGGCCGACCGACGAGGTCATAGGCGTGTTCACGCCCTGCTCGATCATCTGGTTGCAGATGGCGGCCTGCTCGCCCAGCGCTTCGAGCGCGCGGGCCGCACCGGGATGGTCAAGCAGGTCGAACGCCCAAAGCGCGCCGTAGGCCATGCGCAGCGGGTGCCGCACCGCGGCCGCGCCGCCCGGCAGGGGCACGTAGGCGAAGTTCGCGAAACGCTCGAAAGCGCGCCGGTTGGCGAGCAGCACCTCCCCGCCCCAGATGGCTCCGTCCATGCCGAAGCCCGTGCCGTCGAAGGCGATGCCGCACACAGGGTCCGTCAGGCCGTTCTCGGCCATCACCGACGCAACGTGCGCGTGATGGTGCTGCACTTCGATGACGGGCAGGTTTTGGGCATGCGCCCACTTCGCGGAAAGGTACTCGGGGTGCCGGTCACACGCCACCAGGTTGGGCTTGATCTCGAAGAGCGCCTCGAAGCGCTCTTTGGCGGCGAGCCAAGCGTCGTAGGTTTCGGCGTTCTCCATGTCGCCGATGTGCTGCGAGACGAACGCCTCCGCATCCCGCGTGAGGGCGAACGTGGCCTTCTGCTCCGGCCCGGCAGCGAAGATGGAAGGTCGCTGCGAGGAGGCCGCGGATCCGTCGTCTTCGAGAGGCGGGACGCTGGGGGAAGCCGCGGCGTTGGCCGATTTCGCCGGCTGGCAAGCCAACGGGACGGGAAGGGGCGCGTAGCCGCGGGCGCGGCGGACGAACTGCACGGCCTCCCCCGCGCTGCCGGCGCGGATGACGCGGATGACCGAGTCGTCGTAGCGCGTGCGGATAGCGCGGTCGTGGCCCATGAAGGCGTCGGCCACGGAGAAGAGCCGGACGTAGGCGTCCTCGTCGTCGATGACGATGGGTTCGTCGTGCAGATTTCCGGAGGTCATGACCAGCATGGGGACGTCCGTCCTGCCGGCCGCTGCGGCAGCGGTGGCGAAATCGTGCAACAGCAGGTGCTGCACGGGCGTGTAGGGCAGCATGACGCCCAGCTCGGGCAGCGCGTCGGCCAGACCGGGCGCGAACACGGCGCCGGCGCGCTTCCTCAGCAACACGATGGGCCGTTGCGCGCCGATGAGCGCGGCTTCCTCGGCCTCGCCCACCTCGCACGCTTGGCGCACGGCGGCCAGGTCGGGCATCATGACGGCGAACGCTTTGCCCTCGCGGCGCTTGCGAGCGCGCAACCGCGCCACGGCCTCCGCGTTGTTCGCGTCGCATGCCAAGTGGAAGCCGCCAAGGCCCTTCACCGCCAAGATCTTGCCTGCCATCAGCAGCTCCACGGCGCGTGAGAAGATGGCGTCGCTCTGCTCGCGCGTGACGCCCCAGGACAGCGGACCGAGAGGCGCGTCCACAGGGCCGCACGGCGCGCCGAGCCGGACGCCCGTCGTGCCGCGGTCGCCCGTCGCGCCGCGGTCGTTCGCCGTGCACCGCTCGCCCGTCCCACATCGTTCGCCCTGCGCACCGCGATCATCCGTCGCCCCGCGAACGTCTGCCTCGCAGCATTCGCCCACGCCGCCACGGCCGGTCGTTTCGCCGTGGTCGTTCGCTTCGCAACGACCGTCCTCCTCGTCCTGCGCTCCGAATGTTTCACGTGAAACATTCGTTTGCGCGTCGGTGCATGTTCGCGCGTCGGGGTTTTCGTGCTCGCGCCAGCTGATATGCGGGCCGCACTCGAAACATGCGTCCGGCTGCGCGTGGAAGCGCCGATCCAGCGGATCGGCGTATTCGGCGGCGCAGCGCTCGCACATGGGAAAATCCTTCATCGACGTGCTCTTGCGATCGTAGGGCAGCTTCTCGATGATGGTGAAGCGCGGGCCGCAGTTCGTGCAGTTGATGAACGGGTAACGGAAACGCCGGTCGTTGGGGTTGAATAGCTCGCGCACGCAGTCGTCGCAGGTGGCGAGGTCGGGCGACACGAGCGTGGTCTTCTCCACCGCGCCGGCGTCCGAGAAGCGGATCTCGAAGGAGTCGAAGCCCTCAAGCGGCACCTCCGCGAGGTCGATCTCCTCCACGCGCGAGGCGGCCGGCGGGTTCTCGGACAGCTCCAGCACGAATTCGTCGAGCAGCTTCGACTCGGCCTCCGCATGGATGAACACGCCGTCGGTGGCGTTGAGCACCCAGCCGTCCACCAGGTACTTCTTGGCCAACCGATAGACGAAGGGGCGGAAACCCACCCCTTGCACGATACCCTTCACCTGGATGTCGAGCGCCTCTTTCATGCGTCTTTCGCCTCGCTTCCGCTTTGCCGGGCTTATGCGCCCGTCGCCCGTTTCACGTGAAACATCCGGCACGCGGCGCCGCTCGGTGCGGAAACGCCGCCGCACCTGCCGCACGCCCGTGCAGCGCGCGGCACGCCTTCGCGTGCCCCTGCGCCACGCGCCCCGCGCCGTGCGCCCACGTTAGCGCTCGGAGGCGCCAAGCTCCTCCAGGATGTCGGCAACCACTTCGGCCAAAGCGCGCAGCGTGACGCCCGAGTTGTCGGGCAGGTGCAGGTGCACGCAGCGGCGTCCGCGATCGGCCAACGTCAGCAAGTCGCCGGACGCCTGGGCCTTCGCCAAGGTTCCCAGGCTTTCGGCCTCCCGTCCCAACGGGATGTCTTTCAGCTCGTCGGCCGACAGGATGAGGAACACGCCGCAGTTCGGCCCGCCTTTGTGCAGCTGACCGGTGGAGTGCAGGTACCGGGGACCCACCTCCAGGCACGACACCACGCCGCGCTTCTCGGCCACGTCGTGGCGGATGGCCTCAAGCGCCTCGCGGCGACCCTCGCCCGTGAACGGCAAAAACGCGTTGAGCGCGAAGAAGTCCCCCGGCTGGATGCTGCCGAAAAGGGCCCGCAGGGCGCCGCGGATGTCCGTGCAGTCCTTGAAGCACGGCGCCAGGCGCACCTCGGCCTCGCCCATATGGACGTCGTCGACAAAGTCCTGCGTGAAATCGGGCGCAGGCTGGCCTTCGCGCAGAATGTCGAGCACGGCGGCCTTCGCGGATGCCACGTCGGGCTGGTCGAAGGGGCACACGCGCATGAGGTAGCCGCACATGGCGATGGCGTACTCCCACATGACGAAGTGCTCGGCCAGCTCCTCCACGGTGTTGATCTTGTAGTTCTGGCGCGGGATGGCCGGGTCGATGTAGGACAGGCTCATCTCGAAGTTGCGCCGCTCGTCCCACAGGTCGGTCTTGGTCAGGTACGTGATGACGCTGCGGTCGCCGGGGTCCTTGGTGAGCAGCAGGGTGTCCACCTCGATGTTGGGCAGGATGCCCTGGCCTTCCTTGCCCAGGCTCTCGGCCACCAGCTGCTCTATCCACAGGCCCAGCACGCGCCCGCGCTTCTGGGTGAGGAACGAGAACTTGTTGCGGCCCTGCACGTAATTGTCGTACAGGAAGGCCGCCAGCACGATGGCGGGGTTGTCGATGGCGTCTTCGCTGCACTGGCGCTCGGCTTGAAGGGCGTGCTCCATGAAGTCGTTCAGGTCGATGCCCACGAGCGCGGCGGGAAGCAGCCCGAACACCGACAGGGCCGAAAAGCGCCCGCCCACGGAAGGCTCGCCCAGGAACACGGCGCCCCATCCCTCTTCGCGCGCCTGGCGCTCCAGGTCAGAGCCGGGATCGGTGATGGCCACCAAATGCTTGACCAGCTCCTCTTCGCTGATCTTGTCGGCCACGGCGTCGCGCACGGCGCGCAGCGCCAGGCGCGGCTCTATGGTGCCGCCGCTTTTGGACGATATGATGAACAGCGTGGTGCGCGGATCCGCCTCGGCCAGCATGGCGCGCACGCGCACCGGGGAGTCGGAGTCGAGCGTGCGAAACGCCACGGCCGACGAGTCCGGCTTGTTGTACTTCGTGATGGTCATGGGAGCCTGCGTGGACCCGCCCTGCCCGATGAGGACGACGGTCTTGAGGCCCTGGGCGATGATGGAGTTGGCGAACGCCTGGATCTCGCGCAGCGGGCACGGAGGGTTGCTGGCCAGATCGGCCCACCCCATGAAGTTCTCCGCGCACGAGCGCGCCTCCTCGGAGAAGTCGTAGAGGGACGCGTCCTTCGAGCGCAGGCGGCTGGCCACGCATTCCTTCACGAGCATCTTGGCGGAAGGATACAGTTTTTCCATGTCACCGGAGAGCATGCTACCTTCTTTCAGAGTAAAAGTTTCTTCATTCTAGCAAACGTGCGAAAAGCGCGCCCGCGCTGCGGGCTCCTTGTGGTGGAGTTGTGAACGAAAGCGGCGCGAACACGCCCCCGCAAGGGCCGCGCTGCCGCAAAGGACGTCGCGCCACGCGGGGGTTGCCCCTTCCCCCTTCCCTTGTGGCATAAAATTATTGATATATAATTTCTAATAAGATATTATCTCGTTAAGGTGGGTAAGAGGGCCCGCCATGATAAGAGGAGGAAGACGCATGACCGGAATTTCCAGACGAGACTTGCTGAAAGGCGCTGCGGTGAGCGCTGCTTCCGTTTCGACGCTCGGCCTGCTGGCCGCTTGCTCGAACGAGGCGCAGCCCGCTGCGACGGCTTCCGAAGAGGGAACCAACACCACCGACGCCGGCGCCGCCAGCACCGACTCCAACAGCGAGTACGTGGCGGAGGTCCTTGACCCCTCCAGCGCGCCCGACGCCGCTTCGGCCAGCAACTTCAACGTGGTGCCCGAGAGCGAGACCGTCGTGGGGACCACGTACGAGAACCTGCTGACCGCCATCGCGGGCGAGACGGGCGCCACCACGAAGTACGAAGCGTACTCCAAGGTTGCCGAGCAGGAGGGCTTCGACGTGCTCGCCCGCCTGTTCCAGTGCACGGCCGATGCCGAGAAGATCCACATCGAGCTGGAGTACAACCTGGCCAAGGAGATCGACCCCGCCACCGAAAAGCCCGAGCCGCCCGCCGTGGAGGAGCATGAGAGCGACATCAACCTCATCTCCGGCGCGAACGGAGAGATCTACGAGACGTCGGACATGTACCCCTCCTTCATCAAGAAGGCGCAGGAAGAGGGCAACAACAAGGCCGTGCAGGTGTTCACCCGCGCCAAGCTGGCCGAGGCCTACCACGCCAAGCTGTACATGGACGCCTACACCACCATCGACGAGCCGTTCGACGGCAAGTACTACCTGTGCCCCATCTGCGGCTACATCCACAAGGGCGAGAACTTCGTCGCCTGCCCCATCTGCCTGGCCCCGAAGAGCTCCTTCACGGCGTACTAAGAACCCGGCATGCGCGCCGCGCCGCAGGGCCACGTGCGGCGCGGCGCAAACGAGTGTTTCACGTGAAACATTCTAGGACGGAAAGCGGCTGCCCTTTTTTGCGAGGGCGGCCGCTTTTCGCTGTAAGTGCGGCGCGCCCGTCGTGTGGCGCGGGGCCTTTCGCTGTAGAGCGGCGCGCCCTTCGTTCGGTGTGAGGCGCCCTTCGCGCGTTGCGGCATTCCCTTCGCTGCAGGCGCGGCGCACCCTTCGTTCGGCGCGAGGCGTCCGTCGCTGCAGGTGCGGGGCGCCCTTCGCACGGTGCGGCATTCCCTTCGCTGCAGGCGCGGCAATCCTTCGCGCGGTGCGGCGCGCCCTTCGCTCGTCGCGGGCGTCCTTCGCGCGGTGCGGGACGCCCTTCGCTTGGGCGCACCCTTCGCGCGGTGCGTCGGCAAACGGATGTTTCACGTGAAACACTCGGTCGAGAGAGCGGCCCGTCTACGGAAACGAACCGGTTTTCGTCGCCTCTCTGTTAGACCAGGATTGACATGGACCTATGCTGGCCAATCCTCGAGCCGGGCTTCCCCTGGCCGGGCGCTTCGGAAGGCCCCGCCCGCCGGCTGCCCGTCGGGCGGGGCCTTCCGAAGCGCCAGCGGGGCTTTGCCCGACGGGCCGGCTCGGCCTCTGCCGGTCCTGGTTCAACAGGGGCGCTTCCGCAAGTTGGTCACAAACGACGCCCTATGGCACTCCGGAGGGCCGATCCGGCGCGCCGGTGCGCCGTGCGATTCCCGCGACCTGGGATTTCCCCGAGCGCGAGGGGCGCGGAGGGCGGAAAGGCGGCCCCGGGCGTGCCACAGGGCGCGTTTTGTGACCAACTTTCGGTCGACCCCCCCGGCCCCCGCCGAGCCGCCTCCGGCGGGGTCCGTGTCAACGGTGGTCTAACAGAGAGCTCGTTGCGCCGGGCAGAGGCCCTCTCGCCTTCCGCCTTCAACCCTCCACCCCAAGCGCACAGCGACCCGCCCAAAGGACGGATCGCTCTCATACGATGCAGCAGCGAGCGCCTTACAGACCCAGCGCCTTCTTGAGGGCGGATACACGGCGGCGCGACACGGGAATCTTCTCCTCCACGCCGTTGAGCGTGAGCAGCAGCGTGCCGCCCGACACCGACTCTATCTCCTCCACCATGGACAGGTTCACCAGGTAGCCGCGATGCACGCGGAAAAACCCATGACCGTCCAAGCGCTTCTCCAGCTGGGCGAGGCTCACCGTGGAGAAGTAGCGGTCCGCATCCGTTTGCAGGTAGGCGTAGTCGTCGCGCGCCATGACGAAACGAATCTTGTCGATGCCGATAAGGATCTTCTTGCCGCCCTTCTCAACGGGGATGCGCTCGGACTTCTGCGCCTGCACGTGCAACGACACATGCTCGCGCACACGGGCGATAGCCTGGGCAAGGCGCTCCGTTTCAACCGGTTTCACCAGGTAGTCGATCGCGCTCACCTTGAATGCGTCGAGGGCGAACTCGCTGTACGCGGTCACGAACACCACCGCCGGAGGGAACTTGAGATGCTGCAACGCCTCGGCGAGCTGCAAGCCCGTGGCCTCGGGCATGTTGATGTCAAGGAACATCACGTCAACGGGATATTCCTTCAGCTTCTCAATGGCCTCGCGCACGCTGGCCGCCTCGGCCACAACCTCGGTCTGCCCCAACTCATCGAGCAGGAACTTGAGCTCTGAGCGCGCGGGAGCCTCGTCATCGACGATCATCGCTTTCAACACGGGTGCCTCCTCGCTTCCGAACGCTATCGAATCGTTGCTTGGGCGCTATTATACGGCATCGAGGGCCTCCCACACGAGAAAGCCGGAAGAACGGGGAAACCCATCGACAATACCCATTGGCGACGAGACGGCGGGCGGCGGGCAACAAGGAGGCATGCTTGCATATGGCGCAGGCTCAGCGCAGGTCGATCCGCATGAGCTTGTCGATGGCGCGCACGTAAATGCCGAACGCCTCTTTGAGCAGCTCCTCGCTCACGCCCTCGTCGGGGCCGTGCATGCTGCCCACCCACTCCGGGTCCTTCACCCACGGCTTCTCGGGACCGAAGCTCGCCCCGCTTGCGAACTCGCGCGCGTACGTGCCGCCGCCCATGGTGAAGGGTTGGGCGTCCTCGCCGGTGGTCTCGTTGTACGCGTCTAGCAGCGCCTGGATGGCGGGGTTGTCCGGATGCACAAGAAACGGCTCCATGAGCAGGGTGTTCTGGAACGTCGCGCCCACCTGGCCGGCCAGGCTTCCCAGGCGCTCGGTGATCTGATCGGCCGTGATGGATGTGGGGAAACGGCTGTCGAGCGTTTGGACGAAGCGATCGTCCTCAAGGGCGATGGTGCCGCCGACCACGGTGAGGGGGCCGAAGTACTCGTCGGACGCCTTGATGCCCAGGCCGCTGCCGTCGGAGTGGTTGAGCAGCTTCTGGTCCAGTTCGAGGAAGGCGCGCTCGTCGGCGCCGCACAGGCCGTTTTTCAGCAGGTAGTCCACGATAAGCCCGATGGCGTTCACGCCCTCGTCCGGCGTGGAGGCGTGAGCGCTCTTGCCGGCGGCGACGATGCGGGAAAGCCCTTCCCCGGCAGGTTCGATGGTCAGACGCTCGGCGGCGGGCAGGCTGTCGGCGGAAGCCTTCACCAGGGCCTCGGCCTGGCCGGGCACGGCGTTGGTGGCCGCGCCGCCCGTGAACTCCAGCACGATGCGCTCGCATTCGGGTATGGGCTTGCTGGTCAGGGTGCCGTCGTAGCCGCCCTTCTCGCCGTAGCACACGGGGAACTCGGCATCGGGCGTGAACAGAAACGCCGGGTCGTCGTAGCGTTTGCGGTAGTAGGCCACGTCGGCCATGCCCGACTCCTCGTTCGCGCCAAACAGGAAACGCACGGTGCAGGGGAACTGCGGCGCGTCGCCGGCGTCCTGGAGGTCCTTCCAGAACTTGAGGGCGTGCAGGGCCACGACGCTCGGCCCCTTGTCGTCAAGCGTGCCGCGGCCGATAAGGTAACCGTCCTTGCGCGTGACCTCGTAGGGTTCGAACGTCCAACCGGGGCCGGCGGGCACCACGTCCATGTGGCCGATGATGCCAAGCTGCGTGTCGGATGCTCCGGGAAAGTCGGCGTAGCCGATGTAGCCTTCGGCGTCGTGCGTTTGGAACCCCATGCGGACGGCCAGATCAAGGGCGGCCGCAAGCGCCTTCTTCGGACCGGGGCCGAACGGCGCGCCGGGTTCTTTCTTGTCGTCCTCCTGAAAGCTGGGGATGCGCACAAGGGCGGCGATGTCCTCCACCATGGCGTCCCACTTGTCCTCAAGATAAGCGTCGATCTTCTTTGTCAGCTCCTCGCGTTCCATGAGACTCCTCCCACTGTCGTTTCGAACAATGCGGATATGCGCGTTGCGGCCCATTATGCGGCATCGGGCGCCGACGCGCTAGATGAGCGAAAAACGGTCAGAAATATGTTGATAGTCTATTGTTTCACTTTACGTCGAACTTGACCCCTCCGATTCTTGCAAGAGCGATGGCGCCGCATATGGTAGTGTCAGAACTGCATAAAGTCCTCGAAGCGAGGAAGGAAAGCCGCATGGACATCGTCACATGCCGTTCCACGGCCCAGCTGCACCAGAACACGCTGCGAGAAGGATGCGACAGCATTGCGGCCATGAAGGCCGCAGAAAAGGTCTACGCCGACAACACAGCCGTCGATCAGGGAAGATGCGACGCCTTCACAACGCTGCGCACAGTCTCCGCCTCGGGCCTCGCCCAGTTTTGCAGCGACATCGACCGGATAGCGCAGGCTGTCCAAGCCTTCGAGGACGCCGACCGCAACGCGGCGTCCTCCATCCGGGCAACCCGGTGAGAACCGACCGACGGGAGGACGATCCATGGACGAGATCGAACGGGCCCTTGAGGACCACCAGCGTTTGGTCGCGGCCCTCGAGCAAAGGCAAGATGCCCAGCGCGAGAAACTGCGCGAGATCGAGGACGCCTCGCACCTGAAATCATGGGTGGACGGCAACGTGCGCGCCATCGTGGAGGCGCTTGCGGAATCATGCCCGCCCGAAGACCGCTGGCAGCTGGAGAACGCGGAATCCGACCTGAGGTTTGCCTCGTCGGAAACGGACGAGCGCCTTGACGAGCAGGCTGCGCATGCACGAGCCGAGATAGCGCGCATCGACCGGAGGATAGACGAGGCCCACGACGCGTGGAGCCGGAAGTGCCGCGCGCTGGAGGCGCGCAGCGGGAGGCGCTCCGACGCGGATTGGAGGTGGTGACCCATGGGAATAGAGATACGTCCGGCCGAGGTGGGCCGTCAGGCGGCAAGCGACACCCAGGCGCTGCGGCAGCTGCGCGAGGCGGCGGTGGGCCGCAGGAACGCCTGCGCCGCATTCTCGCAGGAAGTCATCTTGCAAGGAGAGGCGTGGAGCTCGATCAAGCGGCATTTCGGAGAAGCGTGGGCAGCGTGGTGGCTTGCGGTGGCGAACGCAGCCGAGGAGCTTGAGGGAATGAACGACCGCCTTGCGAGCACGGTCTCGTCCTATTGGGGCGGAACGGCGCGCGTGAGCGAGCAGGAGTTGATCGAGCAGCAGAACAGCATCCGCTTTTCGATAGGCGAGCTTGAAGGATGCCTTGGCGCGCGGCTGTCGCCGAGGTACCTTGATTCGCTGCGCAGCCTGGACGCGTACACGAGCAATCGCCTGTCGAAAGTGTACAGCTATTGCGCCGAGACCAACGGGCTGTACTCCTCGGCCTCTTTCGACACCGTGCGGGCAGGGTTGTCTTACCTGACCACGGCGCGGTTCGACCCCGCAAGCGGGTTCTCGTACCAACAGAGCGCGTCGTGGATGGCCGATGCCGAGCGCGCGTTCTACGGCACCACGAAGGCCGCGTTCACCAAGCTCCAGAAGGAGCGGTTCGGATTCGACGACGAGACGGCCGAGGGCCTGTGGACCGTGTACAGCGGGCTGCGCAACCAGCTGCCGAACGCGACGCAGCAGCAGCTGGACTGGCTGTACCTGCGTCTGATCGGCGGGCTTTCCTACAGCGGCGATCAGTGGGACATGACGGCGGGCAACGCGCCGGGTTTGATCCAAGCGCTTGTCTACCTGGGTGGCAAGTGGCTGATCGATGCGAGCGAGGAGGAGGTGTTCGCCTTCTTGGGGCTGTCCGCGGCGGCGCATCGCAAGCTGCGCTACAACGTGAGGCTGCAGAACCAGATGACGGGCGGGAAGAGGGATGAGTTAGACTTGGAAGAGATATCAGAGGGCGATCGGAACGCCTTCTTTGCCTCCTACAAGAAGGCCTACGGCGACGATGCCTCCTTCGAGGAGTTCGAGTGCTTCTGGAACGCGCGCCTTGGCGTCTGGGCGGAGGGCGGCCGGGCCGACTTCGCCCACCACTGCATCACCCTCGCCACCGGCCTGGCAACCTCCCTCGGCCGGCACAGCCCCCTGGTCGACCTTGGCTTCTCGGGCGGCAGCGGCGAGCGCGAGGACGCGTCGGGCTGGCTAGGGGACGCCACGATCGTTCAAGAAGGGGATATACACAGGCGCTACGAGCACACCTCCCTCGGAAACGACGACTACCTGGCCGACCTCGACGCCGACAACATCCTCCACCTCATGAAGGGCGGCTCGCTGGAATACCAGGAAGCTACCGAGCGCTACTACAGCGGAATCGAGGCCGGGAAATGGACCCGCGCGGAGCTGTTCCTGGAAAACAACGGCGGCTACGACGCCGTGGTGGACAAGGTGTTCGAGAACATCCAAAACCCCGACCTCGCCATGAACATCCAAACCGGCTGGAAGAAGGGACCGAACGTCCCTTCTGAAAGCAACCTCTCCACCGCCGATAAGGTGGCCTATATTGAGTCTGAGCCATGCTTTGAAGACACCGCGGCGTTCCTGAAGGCTCTTAAGGCGAATCGCCATGAGCTCTAAGAGGAAAGCCCGGCGCGCCACGTCAGCCGCGCTCGCCCTGTCGCTGGCCGCGGCGCTTTCGTACGGCGGCTACGGGGCGTGGGCCCGCTGGCTGCGCGACCGGAACATTTTCGACGAGCTGATCTACGGCCAGCAGGTCCTCTTCCTCCCCGACAGCCTCTACAAGGGACTGCTGATCAGGAAATGGCCCCCCGAGGAGTTCGGCGGGGCCACCGACAAGCTGGCCGTCAAGATGGAGAACGACGCCAGGGAGTGGCGGGGAAGCTACCGAGGCGACGAGTGGGGAGGAGGGGGCATCACGATCTCGCTTAAGGAGGGCACCGTCCTCTTCTCCCTCCTGCGGGACGTGGACGGGCCCGACGGGGCCGTCTACAAGGTCTGCCCCGAGTGGGTCTACGACGCGGCCACGAGGACGCTGTCCTTCACGGAGGTGACGTACCGCGCCGTGGAGGGCGACGACGTCCGGTTCGACGTCCCCGAGGGGGAGTTCCTCGAGGCCACGGGCTGGACGCGGGGGGACGTGGAGGAGTGGGCCGAGTGGACCGTGTGGGGATTCTTCGTGCCCGGGTACCTGGAGGCCAACGCCGGCGCCACGCGCTTCTCCGAGGGCGACCTGGGCGAGCTGCGCGTGGAGGCCCCCTGGCTGGAGGGGGGCGGCGATGAGGGCTGAGATGCCGGCGGGCCCTGAGGCGAAAGCCCGGCGCGCCGCGGGGAGGGCCCGGCGCATCGTATCGGCCGCGCTCGCCCTGTCGCTGGCCGCGGCGCTTTCGTACGGCGGCTACGGGGCGTGGGCCTGCTGGCTGCGCGACCGCCCATGCGATCGCGCAGATCGTCCGAAGCGCTCCCCATTTTCCCCTCGACGCGCTTCCGCGCATCCGCTATACTTCTGCGATGCGCCCGAGTGGCGGAATGGCAGACGCGGCGGTCTCAAAAACCGTTGTCTTTGACGTGCGAGTTCGACTCTCGCCTCGGGCACCATCCGCACATGAACGAACCTCGGGACCATCCGCCTCGAGGTTCGTTTGCATTAAGGACCGTCACAGCGCAGACGCTACGAAACATTCACCGTCGCAGAACCAGGCACCAAAGCCAGCAACGCGAAAAGGCCGCCGGTTGCCATCAGCGCAATCCACAAAATGAAGAAGAGCAGGCAACCGAACCAGGCGAACCGCTTGCCGTCTTCGCTCCAGCCCCAAAACAGCGAAATCGGCAAAGAGCGTAGAAGCCGACGGGCAGAATGCGAAGCGGCGAAGCGGGCGGTTGAGCGCTACGAGGCTTCGGCCGGATTGCCGCACATGCCCACGAACAGGGGGACGCCTTGAGCCGACGTGATCTGGAACAGGAACGGGCGGTCCAGGCGCAGCTCCACCTCCATGGCCGCATCGGGCGCAAGCGCCGTCTTGGCGATGCCCACGTTGGTGTACGCCGCAGCTTCGGCCCCTTCTTCGTCCCAGGTCACATGGCTTTCCTGCTTGACTTCGGATATACGGGCGGACACGGACGAGAGGTTGGAGAAGTCGGCGGCATCGGTGAACGCCTCTCGCACGCCCAGACGCTCAAGAGCCGGAATGAGGTCGAGCGAGCTGTCGAAGCCGGCCTTGGGCACTGTGTAGGTGACGAAGGCCAGATCGTCGGCCGGTGCGGAGAACGCCTCTTCGAGCGCGGCAGGATCGGCCAGCAGGTCGGCAGGCGACGTCCCCTCGGCAGGCAGGACGAACGTCATGGACGCCCCGCCGCCAAACCCGAGGCTCGCACGCAGATAGGCGTCGGTGCGACGAACCTCCTGAGGGTCGTTCAAACGCTGCGTCATGAAATCGGCCTGGACGTCCCCGCCTTCCGCATGGAAGACGTCTTCTTGCGTGGCGGCTTCATCGAACGGGCTGAGCCAGCTGCCTTTGAAGGCGATGGCGTTGACGATGGCAAGGATCTGGCTTGCGTCGGTTTCGATGGCGGGATTGACAAGGCCGTCGGTGTTTTCGCTGATCCAGGCGGCAAGAGCATCGTCGGCGGCCGCAGTGCCGAACTCAACGGAAAACGGCGTGGCGTAGAACTGTCCAACTGCAGAATTAACGAAGTCCTGCTCGAACGGGACGTCCTTGCCCAGCCAGACGGAGTTCGCCAGCGCCACCTTGGAGTCGGGATTGGCGACCAGCGCGCGAAAGAGGCTGCCGCATTGCCCGGCCACATCCACGTCGGCGGGTGCGCCAAGAGCGGAGGTGATCTGATCGGCCGTGGTGCCCGCCGCCCCCTCGTTGGCCAGCGCGAGCGCATAATACAGGCTGAGAGGCGAATAGGCGCCGTTGGCGGGCATGCCGGCGTCAGCGCCAACATCGCCGAGGACGGCCGAGGCGCTGCGGTACGCGAACCCCGAAAGAGACTGGGCGAACTCTTCGTCCACAAGGTCCTGCTCGCCGGACGCCGCTCCGTCTTCGGGCATCATCGGCTGAGCGACCGCGACCGCGGCGCCGGAGGACGACGAAGGCGCATTCGCAGGGCCGGATGCCGATTCAGACTCAGCCTCGCAGGCGGCCAACGTCAGCATGCCCGCTCCCGCCGCAAGGACAAACGCCAATGCGACCACCGTCAACCGCCGCCGTTTCATCAAGGCCCCTTCCCCTTCCTTCGCAAAATAAGAGTTTTTCACTATACCATATGATCGTAAAGCGAGAACGACCGAACAAGGCCGAAACGTCGAGCCGGCAGCAAGCGCATCACGCCAATCCAATCGCCGCTGCGCCTCCACCCTGCCCGGCATCGCGCTCGTCAGGCAAACAAAAGGGAGAGCGGGCCGCTCGGCAGCCGACTCTCCCCTTTCACGCCTTCGGGCACCGCGCTTTACGCGCGCACCGCGCCGCCTTTCTTGCGGGCGGGAACCTGCTGGCCGGTGGCGGCCATGCGCTCCTCGTGGCTCATCTGCGCCAGTTCGTGCACGCGAGCCACGTCCACGCCCAGCGCTTCGGCCAGGCGGTCGCCGTACTCGGGGTCGGCTTTGTAGCAGTGGGCCGCGTGGCGCAGGCGGATGTTCTCGGTCACACCCTGCATGTCAGCCGCCGTGTTGCCGATGAGGGCGGCGCGCTGCTCCTCGTTCATCAGGCGGTACAGGTCGCCCGGCTGGTAGAACGTGTCATCGGTCGGGTCATCGGCCGGATCCCACGCGTCCATCGGGCCAAACAGATCCAGCGGAGGCTCGGCCACGTCGGCCTGCTGCTGCCACTGCCCGTAGCTGTTGGGTTCGTAGCCGATGGTGGCGCCGAAGTTACCGTCGGTGCGCATCATGCCGTCGCGGTGGAACTCGGCGTAAGGGCAGCGCGGGCGGTTCACCGGAATGTGGTTGTGATTCACACCCAAACGGTAGCGCTGTGCGTCGCCGTACGCGAACAGACGGCCCTGCAGCAACTTATCGGGCGACAGCCCGATGCCCGGCACCAGGTGCGTCGGCGCGAAGGCGGCCTGCTCCACCTCGGCAAAGTAGTTCTGCGGGTTGCGATTGAGCTCCAAGGTGCCCACCTCGATGAGCGGGAACTCCTTCTGGCTCCAAGTCTTGGTGATGTCGAACGGGTTCTCCTTGTAGTTTTTGGCCGTGGCCTCGTCCATCACCTGAATGCAGAAGCGCCAACGGGGGAACTCGCCGCGCTCGATGGCGTTGAACAGGTCGCGCTGGTGGCTCTCGCGGTCGCCGGCGATGATGCTTGCGGCCTCTTCGTTGGTGAGGTTTTTGATGCCCTGCTCGGTCTTGAGGTGGAACTTCACCCAGAAGCGCTCGTTCTGCTCGTTGATCAGGCTGAACGTATGGCTGCCGAAACCGTGCATGTGACGGTAGCTGGCCGGGATGCCGCGGTCGGACATAACGATGGTCACCTGGTGCAGAGCCTCAGGCAGGCTGGACCAGAAGTCCCAGTTGCTCTGCGCGGAGTGCATATTGGTGTGCGGGTCGCGCTTCACCACGTGGTTGAGGTCGATGAACTTCTTGGGGTCGCGCAGGAAGAACACCGGCGTGTTGTTGCCCACAAGGTCCCAGTTGCCGTCAGGCGTGTAGAACTTGATGGCGAAGCCGCGGATGTCGCGCTCGGCGTCGGCCGCGCCGCGCTCGCCGGCCACGGTGGAGAAACGGACGAACACCTCCGTCTCGGCACCGGGTTGCAGCACCTTCGCCTTCGTGTACTTGCTGATGTCGCCCGTCACCTTGAAGGTGCCGTAGGCGCCAGAGCCTTTCGCGTGCATGCGGCGCTCGGGGATGACTTCGCGGTCGAAGTGCGCCAGCTTCTCGATCATCCAGTTGTCCTGGAGCATCATGGGGCCGCGCTCCCCCGCCGTAAGGGTGTGGTTGTTGTCGGCAACGGGGTTGCCCACCTCGTTCGTGAGGCGAGTGGTGTCGATGTGGTCGCTCATAGGTTCGTCCTCGCTTTCGTGCTGCCGCGCTCGGGCGCTGCGGCTTGCGGTTGCGTCCAGCGCCGCGTGCCGTTTGCTGCGGCGCTTCATAGGGTGATGAAATCGTACCGGGGACAATATCAGTATTCAATCCTTATTAGGAATTAATCTCAATAAATTCATAGAAGGCTGCTGGTTGGCGTTTACGCTTTTCGAGCTGTCGCAATGGGAAAGGAGATGCGATCCGCCGGTTTTGCGGCGGGTTCAACATGCGATGCTGGCCTCGCGCGAGGTCGGCGGCATAGGGGCCGAACGCGGTGCGGGAGGGTGGGCGGCGAGGAAGGCCAAACCCGGTGCGCGGGGTTGGGTAGCGAGGAAGTTCAAGCTTGGCGCAAGATCGGGCAGCGAGGGACTAACCTGGCTCGCGAGGCCAAGCCCGGCGCGCGAGCATCGCGCGCAGCGCAAACCCCGTTGAACACCCTCTTATGCACGAAAATTTCTCCTCTCTGCTAAATCGCCGTTAGCATGGGTCCGCCCGCATTCGCAGGTTGGTCACAAACGGCGCCCTGTGGCACTCCGAAGGGTCCATCCGGCGCGTCGGCGGGCCGAGCGATTTCCGCGACCTGGTGTTTCTTCGGGCGCGAGGGGCGCGGAGGGCGGGAGGGCGGCCCCGCACGTGCCACAGGGCGCGGTTTGTGACCAACCTGCGGGCGACCCCCGCTAAGCCGCCTCTGGCGGGACCCGTGTCAGCGGTGGTGTAACAGAGAGAATTTCCTCTCTCTGTTAGCGCACGACCAGGGAAGGCCTGGCCCGAGATTCGGCAAACAGCGGCCCGTGTCAGCGGTGGTATAACAGGGAAATTTCTTGATTTGGTCAAAACCTGCGTGAGTCGGGGGTTTGAAAGGCCCCTATTTTTGAACGGACAATTTTGACCTGGCCTTTCTTTTCCGATCAAGCCCACACGGTGGTTTGAACAGGCAAAAAAGCCCCGACTTGTGCAATTTTTGACCAGAAGCGGGCAAATTTCGTGCATTAAGGTTTTCGCGAGGCCGGAGGTGCGCCTGCGGACGGGGTGTTGCGAGGCCGAACGCACGCCCGCGGACGGAGGGGTGTCGCGAGGCCGAACGCGCGTCTGCGGACGGGGCTTCGCAAAGGCGAACGCGCGCCTGCGGACGGGGTGTTGCGAGGCTGAGCGCATGCCTGCGGCCGGAATCTCGCAGAGATAAGCGCACATGCGGATCAAGACCTTCGCGGAATCGACCGCGCGGCCGCAAGCGAAAACCTCCGCAAAGCCCAAAGCGCGGCCGCAACCGGACGCCCGCCCGCAGACGCCCTGCACGCAAAGGCCCCGTCAACCCGCAGCGAGCTGCGAGGACGGGGCCTTGCACGCGATCGGCGTCGCGCGCGCTCGCGCCAAAGCGTTTACGCGCTTGTCTTCTTGCCCGCAGAGGACATGACCGTCTTCGCACCTTTCACGGCCAAGATCACGGCCAAAACCAGCAGCAGCACGGCAATGGCCATCTGCACCACCGCCGCCAATGCGTCACCGCCGCCCGCAAGCGAAGCCGCGTTCGATTGGATGGTCATGCACAGCGACGTGAGCGTGACCGCCAACATGAACACCATGGGCACGTAGAACATCTTGTTGTTGCGGCCCGCGTTGCCCAGCCATGCGCACACGGCCAGCAACGCCAACGCAGCCAGCAGCTGGTTCGCGGCGCCGAACAGAGGCCAGATGAGCGTGTAGCCCGTCATGCCCAGCGCAATGCCCACCACCACCGTGATGATGGTGGCCACGTACGGGTTGGCCAGCGCCTTTTTGGCGCCGGTGGCCGTGTCAAGCGTCTCGTCGCCGGAGAGCCACAGCTCCTGGAACATGTAGCGCGCCAGGCGCGTGGCCGTGTCGAGCGAGGTCAGGCAAAACGCCGACACCGCCAAGATGAGCAGGGCGTACGCGATGCTCTCCACGTTCTCCAGCCCGGGGATGACGGCGAGCATCTGGGACAGGCCCGTGGCGAACACAGCCGTGGGAGAGGCGTAGGCGCCGCTTTGGTAGTCCTGCCACACAAACGCCACGGCGCACAGCGAGATGACGGCCAGCAAGCACTCCAGCAGCATGCCGCCGTAGGCGATGGGCTGCGCCTCGCTCTCGTGGTCGAGCTGCTTGGACGTGGTGCCGGACGCCACCAGACTGTGGAAGCCGGAAATAGCGCCGCATGCGATGGTGATGAACAGCGCGGGGAACAAAAAGCCCGAGGCCGCCGCCTTGTTGATGACAGCCTGGCCGGTGCTCGCGTCCACGATGGCGTTGCCCGCGGCGTCCACCGCCGCATTGGACGCGAAAAAGCCGGTGAACGCGGGGATGTCCATGTTGGACGCCGCGCCCATGACGCCCGCCCCCACAATGCCGATCACCGCAAGCGCCATCATGCCGTACAGCAGGTAGCTGCTCAGGTAGTCGCGCGGCTGCAGCAAAATCCACACCGGCGCCACGGACGCTATCAGAATGTACACGCCGATGATGAGCATCCACGCGGTGTAGTCGAGCGAGATGACGGGCAGATTGTACCCCACCGCTATCACCAGCACCACAATGCCGATGGCAAGAACGATGCTTGCCGCCGGCGGCAAATTGCGCCCGCGCGTGAACAGGCCGTAGATCACTGCGGCGAAAATGAACAGCACGGATATCATGGCCGTGCGCTGGTTCGCCAGGTTCACGGCGTCGCTGGCCGCCGCGCTCACGGCGAACGTGTTGGCCACGATGGACGCGAAGGCGGCCACCACCAGCACGAGCGTCAGGTACGCGAAGATGCAGAACAGGCGCTTGGCCGTGGCGTCGATGTTCTCGGCGATGACTACCGCGATGGTCTGCCCCTTATGGCGAAGCGACGCGAACAGCGAGCCGAAGTCATGCACCGCGCCAATGAAGATGCCGCCGATCAGCACCCACAGAAGCACCGGAACCCAACCGAACACCGCCGCCTGAATGGGCCCGTTGATGGGACCCGCACCCGCGATGGACGAGAAGTGATGCCCCAACACCACGTAGGGCTTGGCGGGCACGTAGTCCACGCCGTCCTCGAACTCGTGGGCCGGCGTCACCCGGTCGGCCTTCACGCCCCACTGCCTGGCAAGCCATCCTCCATAGAAGATGTAACCGACGACCAGGACCGCGATTGCAATGACCAGCACGATCATCGCGTTCATTTCGACTCCTCCTTTCCTCTTGAACCGCTCGCCGCCTCAGGCGAGGTCACAGTGCCAGGTTCGCCTCGATCGTGCGGACAAGGGCCTTGCCGGCGGCGTTTGACACCACGTCGCCGCGACTCAGGTCCGCCACCGCCAAGCGCAGGTCGGCCCAACCCCGCAAGCCCCACTTGAAGTTCTTGCGGAATCGGACCTTACGCACGGCCCGTCTGGCATCGTCGTCCACCGTATCGGCGATGACGACCAGGGAGAGAAAGGACGTCATGTGGTTGGGCTTGGGATCCACCTTCCCCAAAGCCTCCGTTTCCATGAAGGACACGAGATTAGCAAGGACGCGAGCGTCAAGGTGGCGCTCCCTGTGCAAAAACAGGTACTCATGCGTGTCGACTTCCCACAGTTTTGCACGCTTGACCAGCACGTATTGCTCGCCATGGGAATGAAACTCCGCATAGCCGGCAAACGTGCGGCCGGCAAAGCCGTAGTCGCGCGACACGTCGAACCATGCCTCATGAGCCGCCAGCAGACGCTCGAGCACAAGCTGCTGGGCATCGGGCCCTGCGGTCCGCGACGCGTTGTGCGCGTCCTCGCCGCAAGCCCCGGCTACAGCTTCGTCGGAGGCAACGTTGCCGCTGTCGGGAGCGGAACCGCCCGCGTCGGCGCTGTTATCGCCGTATTCGCAACGCGGGAGGGTTTCCTCGTTCTCGACAACGCGACGGATCGGCGCCTTCTGCGCTACCTCCGACCGGCTTGCCGTTTCGCGTCTCACTGCCCTTCTCACCACCCTTCTCCCCCGCAGCCTGGCAGACTGCGATCATAAAACGGTAGCACAGAAAAGTCCTTCTATAGATATAGGAGACACCCCATATCGGCGAAATGCCTGAAGAAAGCCGGTCGGGGGGATGACGCAGCGGGCCGACTTTGAGGCGAAGGAGGGTGACGCGTTGGCGCAAACTCGGGGTAGAAGGATGTGCCCCGCTGGCACGAGTTCGAAGCAGAGGGCTTGGAGCGCCAGCACGGACCCGGAGACGGAAGCCTGGCGCGTTGGCGCGAGATGAGCCGCCCGGCGCACGCAAAGACGAAAAGGCCCCGCGACGTTCGCCGTTGCGGGGCCCGGTGCATCCGATGTTGCAGACGCGCCCTTACAGCGAGAAGTCCTTCTCGCCGTTGAACACGGCCAGCGCGTCGGCCACGGAGTAGTCCGCCAGCGTGATGGCGCTGATGGCCTTGGTGAGGCGCACGGCCTCGTCGAGCGAGCGCTGGTGGATGTTGCGGCCGGTGGCGTTGCCGCACGCGCCGCCGATGTGAATTTGGTCGTGCAGCTGGGTGAGGAACGTCTCGGCATCCACCGTGGAGCCGCCGGCGCACACAAGGCCCGTGCGGCCTGCGGCCTTGGCGGCGATGCTGAGGTTTTCCGCAGAGGTGCTGTCCTCGCACGCGCTGGGCGGGTTCACCTTCACGAAGTCGGCGCCCAAGCACAGGGCCACGCCCGCCGCGCCCGCGATGAGCGCGGGATCCTTCTCGGCCGTCACGGCCTTGCCGCGCGGGTAAATCCACAGCACCACCAGCAGGCCGTTCGCATGCGCCTGTGCGATGAGCTGGCCCGCCTCGGCCATCATGGTGGATTCGTACTCGCTGCCCAGGTAGATGGTGTAGCCCAGGCCCACGATGTTCACGCCCGCCTCGCGCATGGCCAGCACGGCGTCAAGGTCGTGCAGCTGCGGCGAGTAGGGGTCGTCCTGGCTGGTCTTGACGAGGTTCGTCTTGGAGTTCATCTTCACCAGGTAATTGATCTCGGGATAGTCGGCCGCGTACTGCGCGATGAGCCCGCGCTGACCGGCCAACACGCCGCACACGCCCTGGCTGCCGATCTTGAACAGGTGCTCCGGCTCGGCGTCGGCGATGTCGATGCCCTCACCGTAGAAGTCCTTGTTCAGATGCTCGATCTTCTGATCGCACGCGAACAGCATGAGGCGGCCCGTTCCGCGGGTGGCCTTCAGGTAGTTCTCGATGTACTCCTCGCGGGACTCCGGCATGACGTCGGCCGGCACCCTCACCTGGTCGCGAGTGATGTTGGGCATGGTGTTCCTCCTTTATAGGATGCTCGTTCGGAGGGCGCGCCGCACGACCGGTTGCAGATTGCAGGTTGCACGGTGCGTCCCGTCGATGCGTTCATTCTAACGAAAAAGGAGAGCCGCCCACCCCGGTTCACCGAAAAAGCGGCGAACGAGGAGCGGGCGGCACGGGACATAAGCAGGAAGGGCGGCAGAAGACAGGATTGGCAGAACCTCGCCCAGAAAGGCTAGGCGAAGGCCGGGGCCGACGAGTCGTGAGCCGACCTCGTGCGAGCGGGTTAGAACCAGTCGCGGCTCTGCATCACGTAGATCTGCTCGAACTCGGACTGGGACTTCGTGAGGTAGATGACGCCCTCGACGATGGCGATGACCCAGATGACGAAGCTGGCCAGCCCGAACGTCACGATGCCGCCGAGGATGGACACGCCCAGCATGACGAAACCGGGCGTGTTGTACCCCAGGTAGAACTTGTGGATGCCCAACCAGCCCAGGAATATGGCCAGCAGACCGGCGGCAACGTGGTCCTTCGCGGCAACCACGGGCGGCGTGTAGGGCTGCTGATAGCACGGAGGCTGGTAGCCATAGTACGGCTGTTGGGGAGGAACGGCCCCGGGGCCGGCATGCGGAGGCGCGTATCCGGGCTGCTGACCGTACGAGGGCTGCGGCGCCGGCGCGGAGGACGGCCCTCCGAAAGCGGGGGGGGCGTAGGGCGGGCACACCGGAGACCCTTGGGGCGGAGCCGGGTTAGCGAAGGTCGGCTGCTGCTTGGCTTCCGGCTCGACTGCGTTGACAAAGGCGGATTCGACGGCGGGAGGGACTTTGGCCTCCGCGCCTGCCGGTTCGTCCGAGTTTGCGGGTTGATCCGAGTTTGCGAACTCGCCTGAGCCTGCGGACTCGCCTGAGCCTGCGGGTTCGTCCGCGTCGGAAGGCTCTTCGGCAACGCGTTCGCCCTCTTCGGCCGCAAGCTTCGCGCGGGCAGCCTCCAGCTTCTCCTGCGCCGCCTTCAACTCCTGTTCAGCTGCGGCCACCTCGTCCGCAGCGGTTCTCACGGGTTCGTTCGCAGTCATACTGCCCTCTCATTCTGCGTTTTAGCATTGGTTTCGTGTCAACCATAGTAGGCTGGGGAGCACGCCGCGAGACGAATTCGTCACTATACCGTTAACGATGTCACGCCATCTTAAGATATGGGGCAATGCGCGCCTTACTTGCCCTTTTTGTGGGCGCGCTTCTCGATGAGCTTCATAAGCGGTTCGCGCAGCACGATGCCCGCCACCGCGATGACCGCAGCCACGGCGAAGATGATGACGCTCTCCATGATGCGGCCGTCAATCAGGCCGTCGGCCGCGTACGTGGACACGACGATGCCGGGAATGCGCCCCACGTTCGCCAGGGCAAGGAACGTGCGCATGCGCATGTTGGTGAGCGGCACCAGATAGGTGAACACGTCCTTCGGCAGCCCCGGGATGAGGAACAGGATGAACACGACGACGTTCAGCTTCCCGCTGTGCTCGAACCTGCGGAACTTGTCCAGGTACTTGACGGGCACCATGCTCTGCACGAACGGCGCGCCCAGCTTGTGCACGAGCATGAAGATGAACGCGCTGGACAGCACGCAGCCCACCAAGATGACGAGCGCGCCCACCCACGGACCGTACATCATGCCCGCCGCTATCTGAACCACCTCTCCGGGGATGAACGCCACCACGATCTGGAGAAACTGAAGCCCCAAAAGGATGAGGAAGCCCACCGGTCCGGCGTTGCGGACGTCGGCGATGACGCGGTCTATGCCGCCTGGCTCGAACAACTCGTGGACATAGGGCCACAGCAAAACGCACACCAGCACCATGAGCACGAAGAACGCGATGAGTCCGGCGAACTTGAGAACATCGCCCTTCTCCATCTTGTGACCGCGAACAGTGACCTCCTGCTCGGCCTTTTGATGCAGCTCCTGCCTGCGCTCGACGGCTTTGCGCCTGAGCGAGGCGGTGTCGGACGGGTGGTTATGGCTGCTTTTCGGGTCGCTCACCGGTCAGTCCTCATGCCGTGCTTTGTCGTACTCTTCCTTGAACGCCGCGAACATGTTCTTCTTCGGGGCGGGACGCTTTTTGGCTTGCGCTTTGGCCGGCTGCTTCGCGGCGCCAGACGACGCCTTGGACAGGGTGGTGCCGCCGGATTTGGAGCTGGGCTTGGAACTGGACTTGGAGCCGCGCGCCTTGTCGTATTCCTCCTTGAAGTCGGAGAACATGGTCTTCGACCGGGCGATCTGTCGGCCGGTGGCGTACGCGCCCTTGTTCACCGCCTCGCCGGTTTTGCGTGCCGCTTCGCTGGCCACGGGCTTCACCTTGTCTACGGCGGTCTGCACTTTGTCGGCGGCCACGGCGGTTGCCTGGCCGGCCTTCTCGGCCACGCCGCCTTCGGAGGCAAGGCCTCTCACCTCGTCGGACACCATGATGGCGCCCAGCACCACATCGTCGTTTTGCTGGGCCTCCTCGCCCGTCCGGGCAAGCGCCGCGCCCATGCCGCGTCGGAACCCCCTGATCAAATCCGCCGGAACGGTGCGCGTGCCCAGCAGCACGTTGGCGGTGGCCCCGGCATCGGTGTCAAACGAATCGACGGCGCCCGTCAGGCGGTTGAACGTGACGTTGCCCACCTGGCCGTACGCCTGGCCGTCCTCGGTCATGACGGGAAGGCCCAGCCACAGCACGCAGGAATCCCAATCGACCCCAAGCGCCTTGCATGCCGCCCGGTCCGTGGCCTCGGGCACGTCGCGGATCACGATGCGCCCGTCCACCAAATCGTATCCTTCAATGGACACGAACTTGTCTTTGCGGCGGAACATCCACAGCAGATCGGGGCGCTTCACAATGAAGCCGATACAGCGCTTCTCCTTGGGGTGGAACACGAAGCGGCGCACCTTGCCGATGCGCTTCTGCCCGTTCTTGCCGCCCAAGACGCGAACGCCCGTCAGCTCGTTGGTGGTGATGAGTGTGCTTGCCATAGTGCCTTCCCCGCAGCCTTCCGGCACGCCTTTCGGCCGTGCGCCCCGACTGCAACCTCTCCTCGGCCGCCTCTCTCAAATAGCGCAAAGCGGCGCGCGGTCCGGTCGGGTTCGACCGTATTGACCGCGCAACCGCTTCGCGTCCGGCACGCTCATGCGAACCGTGTTACTCGCCCGCCACCTTGTCGGCGGCTTCCTGCGCCTTGTCGGTCACCGCATCGGCAGCGCCCTCCGCCTTGTCCTGCGCGCTGTCCACGGCATTGTGAACGGCGTCGGCGGCAACCGGGATGGCGTCGTTGGCCGCTTCCTGAGCCTGTTCGGCGTTCTTGGCAACCTGCGAGGCAATGCGCTGGCGGGCAGCCTCTATCTTGTCGCGCAGCTCGTCGTTTTTCTGGGAAAACGCCGGCTTGATGGTGTCGGCGGCCTCCTGCACGCGAGCGCTGGCCTGGCCGTACAGCTCCTGCCCCTTGGCCTGGGCGTCCTGAGCGAGCTTCTGGCCCTTGCTCGCCACGTCCTGGTACGCCTGCTGCACGTTGCCAGCCGCCTGGGAACCCAGCTCCTGGGCTTCGCCCCATGCGGCGTTCACCTTGTCGCTCACCAAAGCGCGCGTTTCCCTGCCCGAGCGGGGAGCGCACAGCAGCGCGACGACGGCGCCGGCAAAACTTCCAGCGATAAATGCTCCTATTTTGTTGCCCATAACGGCCTCCTTTGGACGTTTGTCTATCCGTCCATTATAGGGGCACCCGTCGCTCCCGGGCGGGAAAACATGAGCGCTCTACGATTCGGTTGCCGTTTCGTTGCCGCAAGGAGCCGAGAGGAGGGCTTCGTTCAGGAAATCGACGGCATCGCGTATGGCCCGCAGCGCCACCAGATCGTCGGCGAAGCTGATCTGGATGCGGGCCCGGCCTGCGTGCTCGTCCGTCCATTCGGTGGTGCCCATGAACACGGGGCCGTCGGCGGCAGACGCGGGACCTGCAGCAGGCGGACGGTGCGCGCCGGGCGAGGCGTCGGAAGGGCGCTCCGCGCCGGGAGAGGCGGACGGACGGCTCGTTCCGAAGGGGCGATCCGCGCCGGACGGGGCGGGCGGATGGCCCGTGCCGGGAGGACGGTGCGCGCCGATTCGGGCGGACACGCTGCCTGCATCGGACGGGACGGGCAGCGCGTTCGCGATGGTCCGAGCGGACATGCGGCCTTGCGCGGACGCGCGCACTTGCAGGTCGATAACGAGATGCTCCAGCAGATGCGGCAGCGATGTGCGGTCCATGACGGCGCCGAACGTGGGGCCTTCGTCGTTCACGCACGCATGGCGCGCAAGGTGGGGAAACGACGGCGTGATGCGATCCATGAGCTCGGGCGAGGTAGTGCGGGGCGCTTCGCGGGACAAAGACACGTCGCAGAGGATGCGCCCGGTGAGCACGACCAGGCGATCCACGGAGACGGCAGGGGCTGGATGCGAGCTCATGCCGCGGAATCTGAGGCGGACGACGCGGCGCCGGCGGATGCGCCGCCAAGGGAGTCCGCGCCGCCGGAAGCCGCTGCGGGACCGGAGAGAGCCGCGTCGTTCGAGGCGGAATCGCCGTTCGCCGTCGCGCCGTTTGCGCCGTTTGCCGTCACGCCGTCCGTTGTCGCGCCGTTTGCGTCGTCCGTTGTCGCGCCGTCCGTCGCCGCATCGTTTGCGCCGGACGCTTCCCCGTCCCCTGCGGCGGACCCGTCGGCGTCCTCGGCTTCCCCTTCAGAAGGCTGCGCCTCGCCCCGCTGCGGGGAGGCGTCGGCATCGTGCGACAGGCGGTTGAGCACGGTCAGGCCCTCGGTCGCGACGGCCTTTCGCTCCGGGTTGCCCTGCACCATGCTCGCCAGCTGGCCGGCCATCCATGCCACGTCGTCGAGCAGCGTGGTCCAGCCGTCGTAGCCCGCCCCGTCCGTTATGACCAATTGGGTTCGGTCGAGCGAGAAGCGATACCGCCCTTGCCCCTGCATGTCCCCGAACGAGAACGTGATGGTCTTCGCGCCGGTATCCAGCCGGTAGGCGTAGGCAACGTCCTGGGTGAGCTTGATGGACTCGCCGTCGATGACCACGACGCCCGTGGAATCCGCGACCTGCCACGAGCCTTGGAACTCGGCGGCGTCGTCGTAGCGAAACCACCTGTCCCACGAGAACAGGCCCGCTGCCAGAAGCAGGATTGCGAGCACCGCGCCGGCCGCCGCAAGAGGCCATCGGCGCTTTCGGGACTTGGCTGGGCGGGTTTTGCCGCGTCGGGACGCATCCGAGGCGTCCGAAGCATCCGGGGCGTCCGCATTCGAAGCGGCAGAGGCGGCGGTTGGGTTCTGGGCGGAAGGAGCCTCGTCCGGGGACGACGCATGCGCCGGACGCTTGGCCGCGTCCGAGGTCGGAGCCGAACGCTTGGGCTTGACGCGGCGCTTGGGGCTGGCCGACGCCGGAGCTGCCGCCCGATCCGCATCCGGCGTCGGAACCGAGGGATCCTTCTGCGCGACGCTTGACAACGTGTCCGCAGAAGAGTCCAACCCCGACTCGGCGATAGGGGTCGAAGCCGGCTTCGGCTTCAACTTCGCTTTGACCTTCGGACGCGCCTTCGGCTTGGCCTTGGAAGGAGCAGGCGTTGCCGCGTCGGTTACCGGGTTCGAAGCGGAAGCGGAGGCCGCAGACGGGGCCGCAGTCGGCGCTGGAGGCGCGGATGGGGACACGACGTTTCCGCTCGCAACCGCCTTGGATGCGGCCGCTTTGCCCGCGACGCCCTTGGGCGCGACGCCTTTGTTCGCGACGCCTTTGAGCGCGGCGCCCCCAGGTGCAACCGCCCCGGACGCGGACGGCACGGACGCGGGTTCCCCGGACGCGGCTGGCCCGGACGCGGGCTTCCCGGACACGGGCTTCCCGCCCTTCGTCGTGCCGCTGCCAAGCGGCGTGGTGGCCTTTTTGGGCGCAGGACGGCGTGCGGGCTTCCCGACCCGCGCGTTCGTGTCAGGTTTCCCGGACCGCGCGCCCGCATCGGACTTTCCAGTTCGCACGCCCGCATCGGGCTTCCCGGTCTGCGCGCCTGCACTGGGTTTCCCAGCCTGCGTGCCCGTGTTGGGCTTCGCCGACGCCTTGGCCGACTCTCCCGTGCGCTTCCGCTTCGTTACCACGCCCTTGCCGCCTCCAACGCCGTTCGCGCGCTACTCAGGCGCGATGACCTCGACGCCGCCCATGTAGGGCACCAGCACGTCGGGCACGCGCACGGAACCGTCGGCCTGCTGGTAGTTCTCGATGACCGCAGCCATGGTGCGGCCCACGGCCAGGCCGGATCCGTTGAGCGTGTGCGCGTAGCGCGAGCCTTTGAAGTTGGCGGGGTCGCGGTACTTGATGTTGGCGCGACGCGCCTGGAAGTCCGTGCAGTTGGAGCAAGACGAGATTTCCTTGTAGCCGTTGTAGCTGGGCAGCCACACCTCCAAGTCGTAGGTTTTGGCGGCCGAGAACCCGATGTCGCCCGTGCACAGGCTGATCACACGATACGGCAGGCCCAGCAGCTGCAGGATGTTCTCGGCGTCTTCCACCATGGCCTCCAGGTCGGCGTAGCTTTCCTCGGGCTTGGAGTACTTCACCATCTCCACCTTGTCGAACTGGTGCACGCGGATGAGGCCGCGCGTGTCGCGGCCCGCGCTGCCGGCCTCCTCGCGGAAGCACGGGGTGAACGCGCAGTACTTGAGCGGCAGCTGGTCGGCGTCCAGCACTTCGCCGGCGTGGATGTTGGTGAGCTGTACTTCGGCCGTGGGAATGAGGTAGAGGCCCTCCGTGGTGTGGAACAGGTCCTCCTCGAACTTAGGCAGCTGTCCTGTGCCGGTGAGCGTTTCGGCGTTGGCCATGGCCGGGCACCACCATTCTTTGTAGCCGCGGGAAGTGTGCGTGTCGGCCATGAAGTTGATGAGCGCGCGCTCCAGGCGGGCACCCAGGCCGCCCAGCAGGATGAAGCGGCTGCGCGCGAGTTTCACCGCGCGCTCGAAGTCGATGATGCCCAGCTCCGGACCCAGATCCCAATGCGGCTTCATCTGGATGCCCTCGGCCTCGAAGTCGCGCGGTGTGCCCCAGCGGCGCACCTCGGGATTGTCGTTCTCGTCGGCCCCGACGGGGGTGGTGTCGGCCGGCATGTTGGGCGTGCGCAGCAGCAGGTCGCGCAGCTCGGCGTCGGCCTGCTCGCGCTCGGCGCCGATGGCGGACAGCTCGTCGTTGATGGCGCGAACACGCTCCTTGGCGGCTTCGGCCTCGTCTTTCTGGCCGGCGGCCATCATCTGGCCGATGGACTTGGACGTGGCGTTGCGCTCGGCCTGCAGCGCCTCCTCTTTGGCGATGGCGGCGCGACGCGCCTCGTCTAGCTGGGAGAAGCGCGACGCGTCCCACGAAGCGTTGCGGTTCCTCATCGCTTGGGCGACGGCTTCCTGGTTGTCGCGGACGAACTTGATGTCGAGCATGGTCGCGCTCCTTCTCCGGTCGGATATGTTGATCTGCCCAGTATAACGCACTGCGGGCGCGCAGCTAGCGGGTTCGTGAGCGGCTGCGACGAGTCTTAAGGGTTGAAGGGTCGAAGGTTCCGCGCCGCCTTGGACGGTGCGGCGGGAAACGCCGGGGGCGTCAGGGGGGCGGAGGCGATACGGGGAGGGGTGGC
>DXCU01000077.1 GCA_019115845.1 Candidatus Rubneribacter avistercoris
CCGATGACGATGGGGCCGGATCCGATGACAAGGATGGTTTCGATGTCGGTGCGCTTAGGCATGGGCGCCTCCTTCCGTCGCCGGCACGCGGCACGCAGCTCCCGGCGCCGCAGCCTGCCGCGCGCCGAACGTCCAGCCGGCCAGGCGGTCCCGCGCGATGTCGATATCCAGATAGTCCCCGCGACCTCCCATCAGCCGCATGAACGCCGTGAACAGGTAGTGCGCGTCGGTGGGGCCGGGCGCGGCCTCAGGATGGTACTGCACGCTGAACGCGGGGATGTCCAGAAACGCGATGCCCTCCGCCGTGCCGTCGTTGAGGTTCACGTGCGTGAGGCGGATGCGGCCGAAGCGATCGTTGCGCACGACGGGCGCGATGCCGGCGCGCGCCCAGAAGCGCAGGTCGCCGTCGGCCGGATGCGCCGTCTTACCGCCCGAGAACTCCGGCATGAGCGGCCCCAAGCTCGGAAACACGATGCCGAATCCGTGGTTTTGCGCCGTGATCTCCACGCGGCCCGCAAGCAGGTTCATCACGGGATGGTTGCCGCCGCGGTGGCCGAACTTGAGCTTCTCCACCTGCGCGCCCGCCGCCTTGCCGATCATCTGGTGCCCCAGGCAGATGCCGAACACGGGCACGTGCCCGAGCAGCTTCTCCACCTGGGTGTACGTGCCCTCCACGGCCTCAGGATCGCCGGGGCCGTTCGACAGGAACACGCCGTCGGGCCGCCTTGCCAGCACGTCCTCGGCCGGCGTGTCCCACGGCACCACGGTCAGATCGCACCCTGCGCGCACGAGGTTCTGCAGGATGGAGCGCTTCGCACCGCAGTCGTAGGCGACCACCGAGAAACGCGCCTGCGCAGGCGGGACGAGCGCGAACGCCTGGCTTTCCGGCAGGTCGGCGGGCTTGAACCGGTAGGGCGCCTTGCACGACACGCCGGCCGCCAGGTTCGCGCCCACGATGGAGCCGCTCGTGCGCACCTTCGCAAGCAGGCTCGCCTCGTCGGCGTCCTCGGTGGACAGCACGGCGCGCATGGCGCCGCGCTCGCGCACATGGCGCACGAGCGCACGCGTGTCCACGCCCTCGATGGCCACCACGCCGCGCTCGCGCAGGTAGTCGGGCAGGCTCATGGTGCTGCGCCAGTTCGAGGGGGCGGCGCACATATCGCGCACCACCAGGCCCCGCAGCGCGGGCGCGCCCGACTGGCAGTCATCCGGGTTCACGCCGTAGTTGCCGATCTGAGGATACGTCATCGCGACGATCTGCCCCGCGTACGACGGGTCGGTGACGACCTCCAGATACCCCTCCATCGAGGTGTTGAAGCAGATCTCGCCGAACACCTCCCCCGCCGCCGCGCACGCCGTGCCGCGGAACGTCGTCCCGTCCTCCAGCACGAGCAGCGCGGGCGCGCCCGCGGGTTTCGAGGTTCCCTCCAACAGCCGATCCGACATCACGCTCACAGCAGCTTCCTTCCCGTGCGCCATCGGCCCTGCAAAAAAGGCGCCTCGTCGAAGACGAAGGCGCCGAAAGCCGCACACTGCCGATGCGCACCTTGTCGACCTCTCCGGGCCGCCTTTAAAGGTCCGGCACAAGTATACGTCCATAGCGGAAATTTGATTTTGAAAATGCAGAATTTTCTGCTATTAGGATAAAAATATGCAGTATATGGCAGATGGAGGGGAAGCGGCGCGCGCAAGGCCCCTCGCCAACGCGGCCCGATCGCGCGATAATGGTCCCGACGCGAAACCATCGCCGAGGCGGCCTGCAACCGCCGCCAAGGCAGCATCGGCAACCGCCGCCGCAAGCGGCGTTGGAGGGGAGGGGCCATGGGCCGCTACGGGAAAGAGGAGGTGCTCGCCTACTTGGACGGGCGCGGCGTGACGTACGAGGCGGTCGAGCACGAGGCGGTGTTCACGATGGAGGGCATGGAGGCTTTGCGCCTACCCTTCGCCGACGAGGTGGTGAAGAACCTCTTTCTGCGCGACGACAAGAAACGCGCCTACTACTTGGTGATCATGCCCGAGGACAAGCCCGCGAACCTCAAAGAGCTGCGCCGGCTGCTCAAGGCGCGCCCTTTGCGCTTCGCCTCCGCAGAAGATTTGGAGGAGCTGCTCGGCCTGTACGCGGGGGCCGTCTCGCCCTTCGGCATCCTCAACGACGAAGAAGGGCGCGTGCAGGTGGTGATCGACGAGGAGCTGCGCTCCTACCAGGGCCTCGGCGTCCACCCCAACGACAACACCGCCACGCTGCACGTGCCGTTGGACGCCATCTTGTCCATGGTGCGCGACAACGGCAACGATCTGGCCTTCGTCGCCCTCCCGCGCGCGGAGCGAACGGCCTAGAGCAGCTCGGCCGCGCGCGAGCCCCAGCCGCCACTTATGCGCGCGGCCTTGAGCGATCCTCCCGAGACGAGCTTGCCTGCGGGCCGCAAGCTCACGCGCTTGCGGCGGCCGCCCACACGCGGTAGTCCTCGAAGTTGATGTAGAGGCTCCAGTGGCGCAGGAACCAGTACTTGGTGGTTGTCTCGTAGAGCACCTGGCCCTTCAAAAGCTTGTCCTGCCGCGTGTCGTACACGTCACCTGTCTGCACGAACGCATGGTAGACGGCGTAGTAGTCGGCCGTCTTCCTCTTGTCGTCAACGGATACCACGTAGCGGCTGCGCTGCGACTCCGACGCCTTGACGGCCGCGCGCGCGTGGTCCCCTCCCTCGACCACCAGCCCGTTGGCTGCGGAAGGGCTGAAAGAGGCGCCGTTGGGCACGCCGACGGACGCCATCTCCTCGGCGAGGTTCTTCGGCCCCTCGTAGCCCGGCTGGCCTTTGCGGGCGGCAAGGCGCTTGGCCATCTCCTCGAACTGCGCCGCCGAGACGCCCGTGCTGAGCGTGACCGGCCCCACCTTGTCGATGTCGCGGGTTGCGAGCGCGCCGGGGAAGTCGATGCCGCACTCGAGGAAGAAGGAGCGCTCGGACAACCCGCCGGCAGCAGAGGATTTTTCTGTGCTGAACAGGCTTTTCGTCACAAGGTTCAGCACGTTTCCGTCATCGCGGTCCACAATCCGCCGGGACAGGCTCGATTCCTTCACGATCTTGCCCGTCTCGTCCACTTCGCCCGAGATCGTCTTGGACACGGCTTCGGCCTGGGCGACAAGCGACGCCTGGGCCGCCTTGGCCGCCTGAAGCTCCGCAGAGCCCGGTGCGGCATCGGCAATGGCCACGTTCAGCTCGCACATCGACGCCATGTACCCCACCAGGTAGGCTTGCCCCACATAGGCAAGGAATTGCCGGCGCGCGTCGAAGGTCTGCGGCTCCCAGTTGTAATAGGTGTCCACGTAATCGTAGTACAGCTCGCACACGCTCGACGCCGATATGGCCGAGTTCCCCACGATGAGCGCGCCCAAACCCTTCGTCAACTCGAGCGTCGTGCGGTTGTGGTGGGCCGAGTACTGCGACGTCGCCTGCGCCAACGTGCGCAACGCCTCCTGGTCGGCCTCGCTCATCTGGGAGAACGATTCGGCCGAGCCGCCCACGTCCACCTTCCCCGCAGCGTCGCACACCAGAAGGGACATCCCGTTCTCCTCGCCCAGAACACTCACATAGCCCGAAAGGGCGTTTAAAGCCTGGCGGTAGGAGCTGCGCGACTCGAACGACTCCAGCTGCTGGCCGAGCCCCGCCACGCCGCGTTCGATGTCGTGCATGTTCGACTGGATGGTGTCGAGGCGGTTCATAACGTCGGCCAGGGTGTAGACGGGCGGCGACATGACCCCTACGAGCTTCGCCACGCATCCGAACACGCTGCCGGCGCCTTGGAAGCAACCGTCCGCATCCCCCTCGAACGCGCGCACGAAGGAGCCGACGGCGTTGAGCGCCTCCTGGACGGCTTCAAGGGATTTCTCGGCTTTCTCGGCGGGGGTCAGATCCGGCGTGCGCGCCATGACCTGAGCCTCGCTACAGGTGAGAAGCGGGGCGCTTGCCGCCCCCACCGGGATCCCCCAGCGGTTCGACACCGCCCCGCCGCCTACGGACACCTGGCATAACGACAGCGCCCAGTCGGCAAGCTCGGCCTGGTCGGGAATGTGGTTGGCCGGCGCGCCGCAGCCGTCGGCATCGTCCACGAGAACCTCGAGCACATCCGCCTGGTCGGCCGGAAGCGTCGTCCGGAAGACGAAGGTCGAAGGCCCCGTGACAGCAAGCGTGCCCGCATCCACCACCGAGGCGCTCTCGCATGCGGCATCGGCCCCTGCGGCGTCCTCGACCGCCGCAAGCGGCACGCGGGCCACGTCCACGAAGGCGCCTGCGGACCGCAAGTCAACCTTTCCACCGTCCGCATCCTCCACCGAGGCCTCGCAGGAAAGCTCGACGGATCCGTCGGCCTCCACCGTCGCGTCTATCACGCGCGCCACGGCGAAGAGCGTGGCGTCAACGTACTCGAGGGCGGTCGTCTCGTAGCCGGCCTCTTGGCCGCGCGCCACGTCGTCGGAAACCGCAACCATCTCGCCGCAGTTCACAGCAGCCGCGTCAATGCGCACGCCCCCTGCGGTGAGCGCCGCGTCCAAGCGCTCGAAGCGCGCCTCGGCGTCATCGCCTGGAACCTCCAGGGTGATCCGCGCCTCGTGAGCGCCCTCGACGGCCTCCACCGCCGTCACGCGAACGCCCCCGTCGGCGGGCAGCGAAAAACGATCTGCGGAAACGCCCGCCAAGAACTCGGCACTGCCGATCGTCAGAGGCAGAGCGAAAAGGCCGTCCGCCGCGTTATAGCCCTCCCCCGCGCCCGCGTCGGCATCGAGCAGACGCGCCTCGGGGACCTCTGCGGGAACGACGCCCATGCAGCAGAGGACGTCCTCGGAAAAAGCGTCGGCGGCCGCGCGCACGGCGCCGTCGGAGCCGTCGTCTGCCACGCGCCCCTCGATGACAAGGTCGACCTGCGTGTCGGACGCGCGGTTAGCCGACGCAACCGCGCAGCCAGAAAACGCGTCTTCAAGGGAGAAGGAGGCCGCGGACAGATCCTCGGCAAAAGGCGTGTCCGACACAAGCGACACGTGCGCCCGGTCGGCGCCCTGCGCCACATGCGCTTCGGTGGAAAGCCACGCCACGGTGCTGCAAGCGTCCTCGGGAAGCGGGTCGGCCGATGTCGCCCGCATGCGGGCGGTCAGCTCGAACGACGAGCCTTGCAGCACGGCCGTCGCGTGCGCCGTGCCTTCGAGGGCGGCCCCTTCCACCGCATCGCCGTCGGCGGCGAACGCGAGGGAGGCGGGCGCAAGCCCTGCCGCAAGCCCAGCGGCCAAAAGGACGCAGAACGCGTCCCGGCCCGCGTTGCGCGCCCGACGCGAGCGGCGCAGCGCAAAGGCCGCGAAAGCCGCGAGCGCAACCGCCGCCGCGGCCAAAAGGGCGCCTACCGAGCCCTCGCCCGTGCCTGCGAGCGGCTTCACGGCCCCGCCCCCGGCACCGCCCGCATCGGCAAGCGAGAGCGTCGCCTGGACGCGCAGCGTGCCGCCCGGCTCCACCGTCTCGGCGCTCGCCCGTACCTCGCCCTCGACCACGCGAAGTCCCTCGGGCACCGTCAGCTCCAGATCGGCGCCGCGCAGGGCCGTGAGGCCCCCGTTCTCGCCTGTTGCCGTGACCAGCACCGCGCCGTCAGCGGCCTCCTCCACCGACACCGACGCCCGGGGCTGCCAGAGCGCGTCCTCCTCCGCCGCCCGAGCGTCCGCCCAGGCGACGGCGGGCATGCAGAGAGCAAGCGCCGCGAGCGCCATCAAAGCGCAAACGAGCGCCGAGGTGCGAGCGCCCTTCGCGCCAAGCGGGGACCGTCCTTTCGCAATCTGACCGGATGCGGACTTGCCGTGCCGCTTCACCAGGTGTCTCCTCATAGCGACACCCCTCCTCGCCTCTGCTCGCGCACCGGCCCTTTCCAATGCGCGCTTTTGGGAAAGTATACCCGACGATCACGCGAGCCGGAAAGGGGGCAGCCCGTCGCCGGCATCCGCAAAACGGCCCTGCATCGAAAACGATGCAGGGCCGTCCGTCGAAAGCAGAAGAGCGCTCCGAACCGCTACTCCACGATGGCGCCGTCCTCCAGCGTGGCGTAGCCGCCCACGTAGACGTCGGTGGCGCGGCCCGTGAGCTTAGCGCCGATGAAGCCCGAGTTCACGGCCTTGCTCGCAAACTCCGCGGCGTCCACCGTCCAGGCGGCCTCCGGATCGATGACCGTGAGGTCGGCCGTGCTGCCCGCCTCCAAGGCCACGCGCTCGATGCGCAGGATCTGGCGCGGGCGCACCGCCAGAAGCTCCACGGCGCGCTCCCAGCTGATGACGCCGGGCTTCACCAGATGCGTGACCACCAGCGAAAGCGCCGTCTCCAACCCTATCATGCCGAAGGGCGCCAGCTCGAACTCGCGGTCCTTCTCGAAGTCGATGTGCGGGGCGTGATCGGTGGCGATGGCGTCCACCGTGCCGTCCGCAACGCCCTTGATGAGCGCATCGGCGTCGGCGGCCGTGCGCAGCGGAGGATTCACCTTGAGGGAGGTGTTGTAGTCATCGCCTATGGCGTCCTCGGTGAGGAACAGATGATGCGGCGTCACCTCGCAGGTCACCGGCAGGCCCTCGGCCTTCGCGGCGCGCACAAGCTCAAGGCCGCGGGCCGTGGTCAGGTGCTGGACGTGCAGCGGGCAGCCGGTGAGGCGGCAGAGCGCTATGTCGCGGGCGATCTGGATCTCCTCGCCCTCGGCCGGCCAGCCGAGCATCCCCAGACGCGTGGAGGCCACGCCCTCGTTCACCTGGCCCTCGCCCACCAGGTCCTCGTCCTGGCAGTGGCTCATCACCACGCGGTCGAACTGGACGGCGTAATCCATGACGCGGCGCATCATGCCCGCGCCCTGCACCCCGCGCCCGTCATCGGTGAACGCGACGGCGCCGTGGGCCACCATGTCGCCCATCTCGGAGAGCGTCTCGCCTTTGAGGCCCTGCGAGCAGGAACCGGCCACATGCACGCGGCACTTGCCCACCGCCGCTGCGCGCGCCAGCACGTACTCCACGCCCAGCGCGCTGTCGATGACGGGCTTGGTGTTGGGCATGCAGCACACCGCCGTGAAGCCGCCGTGGGCCGCGGCGCGCGTGCCGGAGGCGATGTCCTCCTTCTGCTCGTAGCCGGGCTCGCGCAGATGCACGTGCAAATCCACCAGGCCGGGCACCACGATCTTGCCGGACAGGTCGCGCTCGACGCCCTTCTCCATGGAAAGTCCCTGGCCCACCTCGACGATCTTCCCGTCGCGCACCAGGATGTCGGCCGTGGCGTTCAGGCCGACCTGCGGGTCGATCACATGCGCGTTCTTAAGCAGCAAAGCCATCTTCGCTCCCTCCAAGCAAAAGGTACATTTCGGCCATGCGGGTGAGAATGCCCGCGTAGACCTGATCGAGAATGACCGAGCGCTTTGGGTGGTCGGCCATGTAGCTGTCCAGTTCGACGCCGCGGTTGATGGGGCCGGGATGGCAGATGAGGGCGTCGGGCTTCATAAGGTGCTCGCGTTCCTTCGTCAGGCCGTAGAGCATGTTGTACTCGCGCAGGCTGGGGTACGGCGCGCCCTCCAGGCGCTCGCGCTGGATGCGCAGCATGTACACCACGTCCAGCTCGGGCAGGGCCTCGTCGAGCTTGGCGGTCACGTGGTCGGCGCCGAGGACGTCGGGACGCGCGGGCATGAGCGTGGGAGGCGCTATGACCGTGACCTCGCAGCCCATGATCTTGAGCGCGGGGATGAGGCTGCCGCACACGCGGGAATGCCCGATGTCGCCCACCACGCCCACGTGCAGCTTGTCCAGGTCGCCCTTCGCCTGCCAGATGGAGTACAGGTCGAGGAGGGCCTGCGTGGGATGCTGGTGCTTGCCGTCGCCCGCGTCGATGACGTGGACGCCGGACACGTCGGCTATTTTGCGCGGCACGCCCGCGTGCTTGTCGCGCACGATGATCATGTCTATTTTGTAGGAGCACAGCGTCTCCACCGTGTCCACCAGGCTCTCGCCCTTCACCGTGGAGGTGGAGCTGCCGCCGAAGTTCAGGCTGTTGGCGCTCAAGCGTTTCTCGGCGATCTCGAACGACGAGCGCGTGCGGGTGGACGGCTCGTTGAACATGTTCACCACCGTGGTGCCCTTGAGCGTGGGCACCTGCTTGATGCGGCGCTCGTTGACCTCCTTGAAGCGCACAGCCGTCTCCAGGACGGTCATGATGTCGTCGGCCGAGTACTCCGTGATGTCTATCAGGTGCTTGTGGTTGAAGGCCATAGCGCTACTCACCTCCCAGGGGTGCGGCGCCGGCGCGGGCGCCTTCGTTCATTTCCAGGATCTCGACCTCGGACTTGCCGTCCACTTCCTCAAGGAACAGCCGCACGTTCTCGTCGGCAGCCGAGGGCACGTTCTTGCCCACGTAGTCGGCGCGGATGGGCAGCTCGCGATGCCCGCGGTCCACGAGCACGGCCAGCTGCACCGCCGCCGGGCGGCCGATGTCCATGAGCGCGTCGAGCGCGGCGCGGATGGTGCGGCCCGTGTACAGCACGTCGTCCACGAGCACCACGGTCTTGCCGTCAAGGTCGAAGAGGATGTCGGTGGAGTGCACCTCGGGCGCCAGATGCGTGGCGAAGTCGTCGCGGTAGAAGCTGATGTCGAGCTTGCCGAGCGGCACCTTGGTGCCCTCGATGGCCTCGATCTTCTCGGCCAGGCGCTTGGCGAGCAGATCGCCCCTCGTCACGATGCCGACGAGCGCGATATGCTCCGCGCCCTTGTTGGCCTCGAGGATCTGATGCGCTATGCGCGTCAGCGACCGCTCGATCTCGTCCGCGTCCATGCAGACGGTCTTGACCGTTCCTGCGTCGTTCATACACACCCTTTCTTCTCGTCGAGTGCGTACAGACGGACCTCGTTCCGCCGGGCCGCGCGCCGTCCGGCTCCTCGCCGTCCGGTCGCGCCGCCCCCGAGTTGGCGGCGTCTGCGCGAGGGCATGAAAAAAGCCTCCGCGACAGACAAAGGCTTCTACTCGTTCGCGCCCTTGTTCGAGCAGGCGCTTCGGGGTGGTGCCTTGTCGGTCTCTCTGTACCGCTTTTAAAGGACTGGAGGCAGTATATGCGGTTTCAGGCGTTTTCGGAAGCCCCTTTATGCAGAAAATCGCAAAAAGCCGCGCGAGCGTCGCGGGAGCGTCGCGGGCCGCGGGCCGCGTCGCGAGGACGAGGGGGCGTTGCGAGGTGGGAGGGCCCGCGAGTGGGCGGAACGAGGCGAGAGCGACCGAGCGAGGGGCGAGGAACAGCGAGGCGCCGGTTCGGCCCGCTTGCCTTCGCGCTCGCTCGTCCTCGCGCTGAACGTGCTCGGCGTGCTGTGCAAGCGCATATGGCTCCTGTTCGCAGCGTTCCAAACACCCAACGTGCAGGGCGCGCCCGGCGTTTCCGTGGGCAACGCCAACCTGGCGGGAGCGACGGCGTTCAACCTTGTCGGTTCCCACGCGCCCACGGCGGCGGAGGTCGTGATCGCGGCCGGTGCGGCGGCGTGCGCGGCAGCCTACCTGCTAGCGGCATGCGCGCTGGCCTACCTGCTGGCGGCGCCGCACATGCTCCGGCCGGCGGAGTGACCGCGCGGAAGCGTTCGCGCGGCCTGCCGCGAACCGCGACCGAACCGCAACCGATCCGGCGTGCTATACTTCCATGAAATCGCCGCCCTCGCGCGACGCGGGGCGGCGCGCGTTGGAGACGGAACGGAAAGCGGCCATGAGCGAGATCGAGCGCATACGTTTGACGCATCTCACCGAAAAGGGCGGTTGAGCGGCCAAATGGGGTCCGGGCGACCTCGCGGACATGCTCAAAGACATCGCGCCGCCGCCTGCGGCCGATCTTCTGCTGGGCTTCGACACTTCCGACGACGCGGCGGTCTACCGTTTGGACGACCGCACCGCCGCCGTGCTCACGCTCGACTTCTTCACGCCGGTGGTGGACGACCCCTACGAGTTCGGAGCCGTGGCCGCGGCCAACGCGCTCTCGGACGTCTTCGCCATGGGCGCGCGGCCCCTCGTCGCGCTCAACATCCTAGCGTTTCCGTGCAGCCTCGGGAAAGACGTCGCGGCCGAGGTGATGCGCGGCGGCGCGGACAAGGTGCGCGAGGCCGGGGCGATCGTGGCGGGCGGCCACTCCATAGATGACGACGAGCCGAAATACGGCCTGGCGGTGTTCGGCACGGTGCATCCGGACCATATTGTGCGCAACGCTGACGCGCAAGCGGGTGACGTGCTGTTCTACACGAAGCGCCTCGGCACCGGCATCATGAACGCGGCGTTTCGCGCGGGGCTTGCCGACGAGGAGGCCCTGCAGCCGGTCATCGAGTCCATGATGGCGCTCAACCGCGCCGGCGCCGAGGCCATGCTCGAAGCTGACGCGCATGCGGCTACCGACGTGACGGGGTTTGGCCTCGTGGGGCACCTCCACGAGATGCTCGAAGCCTCTGGCGCTGCCGCTGTCCTTAATTGGGAGGCGCTTCCCCTGTTCGATGGCGTCTTAGACTTCTCGCGCGACTTCTGCCGGCCGGGCAAGACGTTCGATCTCATCGAATGGGCGAGCACGTTCGTAACGCTGGAAGGACTTGATGACGAAGAAGCCGATGCGCGCATGGGCGTGCTCTGCGACCCGCAAACTTCCGGCGGTCTTCTTGTGGCCGTACCTCCAAAGGCAGAAGGCGCGTTCGCAAAAGCGTTCCAAGAACAAACCGGACGCACGCCTGCGAAGATCGGCCGCGTGGTAGCGGGCGCACCTGGGACCATCGAGGTGCGCTAGCAGACAATTTGCACCCTTCCGCGCAAGGTAGTGTGCGAAAGGGTGCAGCCGGCAAAAAGCAAAGCTGCAGCATCTCGATGAATGCGGCGATGCGCGTTGCCATCTGGCCACTGTCGCCTACCGAGCAGTCCGTCTCCAGTTTAAGATGAGGCACACCCACCTCCATACGCTTCGCCGCGGCGGAAACCAGCCGCTTACCTGCCTCGTATGCGATCTAGCGCGCATCCTCGGCAGCGACAAGGGCGGCGCCAAGGGCGCCGGCAAAACGCGCGCGAGGGTCGGTGGACACCGGCGCGCCAAGGCGGGCTGCCAGGCGCTCCACGATGTAGTCGTTGTCGCATAGGCCACCGGTGAGAAAATACGACGCACCCTTGCCCTGGGATACGAGCGTGCACACCTTTTCCACCACCGACTCAATCACCCCGCAGGCGATGTCTTCACGCGGCGTACCCCGACCGATGAGACTGATAATTTCCGATTCGGCAAACACCGTGCACATCGACGAAATGGGTGTGGGTGCCCCTGCGCGCGCCAAACGCGACAATTCATCCTGCGACACGCCCAAACGATTTGCCATGACCTCAAGGAACTTGCCGGTACCGGCCGAGCACTTGTCGTTCATGGCAAACTTGGCTACCTTGCCACCACGCAGCACGATAACCTTCGTATCCTGACCGCCCACATCCACCACCGTACCCTCACCGCCAAACAGAAAGGTTGCACCCCGTCCATGGCAGGTGATCTCGGTGACGGTTTTTTGTGCATAGGGCACGGCAATGCGCCCATAGCCGGTGGCCACACACGGCGCATCTTCGGCATTGAAGCCTTGTTCCTGTAGAAGAGCCGCGAGGCGCTCGGCGGCGTCCACGCTGCTAAAACCTGTTGGGCACACTGCCGTTGCGAGAATTTCGGAGCCGTCGAGCACGACGGCTTTGGCGGCGGTGCTGCCGATGTCGATACCAATGGCTGGAGCGAGAGACATGAGGAAGCGCCTTTCTAGTACAACTCCAGTTCAAACTTTCCTTCGTAACGGGCTTCGGTAAATTGCTGGAAGGTGGACCACTCCTCTACCGGGATGCACCAGGCAAGACCGCAACTGGCGGACAGTTCGGAGGGGACGGGAATCATGCGGCCTGGTAGCCCCCGGTCACGCGCGGCGGCTTCAAGGGCCATAGCGTCACTGGTGGTGGCGAACGTGAGCACAATTTTCGGTGTTTTGCGGCGCAGGGAACTCACGAACACACCTCCGCAGCAATGTCGGCCACAGCGCCCACGGCGGTATCGACCTCATCCTCGGTGGTGAAGTAGCTCGTGCTCACCCGCACCGCACCCTGGTTGCACGTGCCGAGCGCTTGATGCATGAGCGGCGCGCAATGCGCTCCAGCCCGCACGCAGATACCCCAGCCCTCATTGAGCGCATCGGCCACAGCAGCCGAATCCTCATCGCCCACGTTAAAGGCCACAATGCCGCAACGACCCGCGTCACCACCGCCTCCATAGATGCGTACACCAGAAATGTTGCGTATGCCGCACTCGAAACGCTCCGCGAGCATGCGCACCCGCGCGCCAATCGCTTCCACACCGCATTCCTGCACAAACGCCACACCCGCAGCAAGGCCCGCAATGCCGTGCGCATTGAGCGTTCCCGCCTCTAAGCTTTCAGGCATGCGCAGGGGATGGCGGCGATCATAGCTATGCACGCCGGAGCCCCCTTCCTTAAACGGTGGCACCTCCACATGCTCCGCCACCGCCAGCCCACCGGTGCCCTGCGGTCCGTAAAGACCCTTGTGTCCCGTAAATGCCACGAGGTCCATCCCGTCGCGATGCATGTCGATGGGCACACAGCCTGCCGTTTGCGCTGCATCCACCAGCAGCAACGCCCCGTATTCATGCGCGCAACGCGCAACGCGGGCAACATCGTACACATCGCCCGTGAGGTTTGAAGCGTGCGCGAGCACCACAAGGCGCGCCCCCTGCGCAAGCTCACGTTCGAGTGCGGCGTAATCAAGCGCACCGCACGCATCGTGCGGCACCACCGCCACCTCACAGTCTTCCTCGTCGGCCTTGCGATTGAGCGGACGGAGCACCGAATTGTGCGAGGCTGCCGTGGTGATCACGCGATCTCCCGGACGCACCAGCCCCGCGATGGCGATATTGAGCGCCTCGGTGGCGTTCATGCAAAACGCCACGCGCGCAGGCCCGGGCGCACCCACCAGATGCGCAAGTGCCTCACGCGCGCGAAACACCGTCAACCCCGCATCGAGCGATGCCGCGTGCGCCCCACGCCCCACGCCGCCGAAGCGCTCCAAGGCGCGCACCACCGCAGCCACCACCTCGGGAGGCTTGTGCGCCGTGGTGGCGGCGTTATCCAGATAGATCATCCTTACGGCCTCACAACCACACGCGCCTTCATCTGGCGCTCCACGATAACGTACATGTTTGTCGGCTCACCCACAGCCAGCTGCTCGGTAAGTCCATAGTGGTTGAGGCACGTGCCGCAGCTGAGCACCTCAACGCCTGCCTCTACCAGCGCATGCAAGTCATCGAGCGCCTCTGAACCCTCGCAGGCCCACCTCACACCACCGTTGTATAAAAGCACCGCATCCGGCAATTCATCAAGTTGCGTGAGCGCGAACACAAACCCTTTCATGAGCGTGCGCCCTAACACGTCGTCGCCGACACCCATGCACTCCGACGAGATCACAACCACGTGCCCGCCCTGCGGCAACACGCGTTCACGGACAGCTTCCGCCGCCTCCTTGCCAGCCGCAACCGGCGCGTCACCGGCAGCTTCCGCGCCCTTCTCGATTCTCACCGCAAACTCCGCTTCGTCCCGTTGCTCCCACGTGGAAGCGCACTTGAGCGTGCGCGCAAGCGCTTCAAGGTTGCGCACCGCCGTCTCGTTGTCCACACGCACCTCAAGCACGCCCTCCCCCATGGTGGCAAGTGCTTTTTTCGCCCGCACCACCGGTAGCGGACAAGCCTGTCCGCGCGCGTCGATTATCTCCATGTCTCTTTGCTCCTTCCTATCGTTGTGCCCGCTATACCGCCCGTTACACCATTGTAGGAGAGGAGGCAGGCAGACGATTTTTGATGCAATCGCCCGCCTGCCCCCACATCAGCAGAACCGGTCGCGGCGAGGGTTGAAACGTCGCGGCAGACGCGCCGTTCCTTCCACTTCCACACCGCGCACGTGGGCGAGGTTCACCAACCCCTCCACATCCTCGCACGCCACCAAAAGCGATACCCCGCACGAAGACCGGGCAGCACGCGGAGTGGGCGCAATCCGCGCGCCCACCTCCGCGTCGCGCGCCAGTTCGTAGAGGCGCCAGCCGTCGGTTGCACTTGGAAACAGAATATAGCAATCCTCGGGCACTTCACCAAGTCGCTCCGCATCAGAGGGCATTGGCGCCTGCGCAGCCTGCGGCTTGGCACACTCCTCCAGCTTCCCCGACCCGGCACACTTTTCCGTTTCAGTCACCTCAACGCCCATCGCATCCGGCTTATCGTTGCCGCACGCCACCGCTTTACGCGCCCAGCATCTCCACGAACGCGCCAATGCGCGTGCGCAGCTGCTCGGCATCGTTGTCGGCGTAGTCGGTTTCCAAACCCAGACACGGAATGCCTTCCTCGGCCAGCGCGTCGGCGAGCGCGGGCTTCTCTACATCATAGAGCGTGCAGAATTTGAGGTTGGCATCAATCACGCCATCAACCTGGTATTCCTTGGCCATGCGCACCACATCGGCAATGCGACCGGGGTTGGGCGTGAAGCATGCGCAGTTGTTCTTCATGTACCGCTCAGAGAGCGCCCGGAACTGACCTTCCAGCGTATCGGCCCCTTCGTCCACGAGGTTTTCGAAGTAGCGCGTACCCGTGCACATCTCCTCGCACACCACTACCGCACTACTCGTCTCGATGATGTGGTGCAGCTTCCAGTTGGGGATGGCGAGCGGCGTGCCCGTAACAAGGATGCGCTTCGTGCCGGCCGGTGCTGCGCCCTCGCCGCGCGCAACGCGCTCCTCCAGCTCGTCGGCCAGCTTGTTTGCCATCTCCGCACAGCGCACCGGATCATCGAAAAACGCGATCTGGGTCATGAGCAGAGTATCCTTGCCGCTGATGGGTGCCGGATTGGCCTTGCGGGCCTCAAAGACACGTGCAAGAGCGCGGCGTTTTTCGTTGACGGTGCGGATAGCGGCGGCCAAGTTTTCAGGCGTCAATTCGTTACCGGTGACCTCCTCCACCTTCCGCGCGAACGCAGCGATCTCATCCGCCCAGGCCACGATATCTTTCTCGCGCTTCATCTGAGGGACATCCATAACGTAGGTTTCCTTGTCGGCCCCCAAAATTTCATAGGCCTTCTTCTTGCCATCGCAGGTTGTTTCGCCCACGTAGATGTCCGCCACGCTGAAATACGGGCACGTTTTGCCGAAATGCGCCCCAAGCGATGCCTTGATGAGCGGGCAGATGCCGCTCGGCAGCACCTTTTCGCCCTCGGGCACCCAAAACTGCGATCCACCGCACAGTCCCGTCACCGCGCCACCACAGGCGATAACCACCTCATCGGGCACGAACACGCAAAACGTTCCGAACACTTTGCCGCCAGCCTTTTGCAGCTCTATAAGCTCAGCCGGGCGCACACCATGAATTTCAGACACCACGAAATCATAGAACGCCATGTTATCGGGACGATTTCCCTGTGTGAGATACGTGTCGCCAAACGCATCGGGCAGCACGGCGCACAGCTGGTCGTGCGTATCCAAATCCATTCCCAGGTCTTCCCACATTGCGCGGTAATCAGCCATGATGATTCAACCCCCTAAGAGCATCGTTACGTCTGGTATGAGTTGCAAAAACGAATCCAGCGCCGTCGCAGAAAAGACGCCACGAAAAGCGTCCCCGTTGCCGAAGACGCGCGCAGCACAAGCCGCGCAGAGAGCTGTTCCGCTTGCAGAAACGACGCGCCGCGCAGAATGGCGAGCCGAAGCGGAACCGCGCACTCCTATGATACTGCGGATCAAAACCGTTGTATGAGGTTTTCCGCAGGCGGAACATCAAAAACGTCCGCTGTTTCCACCGCGTGTGCAACCTTCGCAGCACCGTGCCGATGCGGCACCTGCGAGGCTTCTTTATACGCAGCCAACGCCGCCACGAACGCGTCCACATCCTGTGGCGCACTGCAGCGCGAAAACGAGACGCGCACCGTGGACTCCACCAGATCAGTCGGCACACCGGCCAAACGCAGCGACAGCGGATGCTTTTTCCTCCGATCTTCGGGAGGAACATGTGGATGCAGCGTTTCGCAGGCCGATGCCTTTGACACGCACACGCCCTGCGCGTCCAAAAACTCCATGAGCGCCGCCCCGTCCGTACGGGGAAACGACAGGCTCACAATGTAGGGCGATCCGTCATCGCGCGAGTTCACCCGCACATCCGGCACAATGGCGCGCACGCCATCTACCAGCCGACGACGCAACCCGCATACACGACGAAAGGCAACTTCTCGATCGGACATCGCTATGCGCACCGCCTCGGCAAAGCCCGCAATGAGAGGGAGTGCTTCAGTGCCAGAGCGCAGCCCGCGCTCCTGCCCGCCGCCAAAGGCCGTGGTAAACATTTTCGTGCCCGCACGCACATAAAGCGCGCCCACGCCCTGCGGGCCGCCTATCTTATGCGAACTCACGCTCGCCAGGTCAACCCCCACTTCTCGTGGATAAAACGGTATTTTGCAAAACGCCTGCACCGCATCGGTGTGCACAAGAGCCCGGGGCGCCCGTTCGTTGCGTGCGGCAACCACCTGGTCAACCGGTAGCACGAAACCCACCTCGTTTTGAACGAGCATGCAGGTGATAAGCGCTGTGCGCGCATTAAGCCGCGCACGCAACCCTTCCAAATCAAGCTCGCCCCTCGGCGCCTTCACGTAACTCACCGGCCAGCCTTCCCGCTTGAGGCCCCGCACCGACTTGGTTACCGACGCATGCTCAAGCGCGCTCACCACAATGCCGTCCCGTTCGGCCCGACACGCCCGGCATGCCCCCGCCACAGCCAAATTGTTCGATTCCGTGCCACCCGAGGTGAACACCACCTCCGACGGATCAACGCCCAGCGCATCGGCCACCGCCTCGCGACTTTCCTCCAAAAGCGCCCGCGCACGCCGCCCGCGCGCATGACGAGCCGACGCATTGCCAAACCCGTCAGCCATCGCTTGGGCCACCACCTCAATCACGCGCGGGTCAGGTCGTGTTGTTGCCGCATTATCAAGATATGTTTCGTCCGTCATCCGCACACCAACCTATCGATCCCATCGGTAACCACACGCCTGCATGCCGTCGTCTGCCGTCAACCTTGCACATCCCCCCTTGCAACTCCCCTCCTTGAGACTGGCGCAAGTGTATTACAATTGTCATCGCACACCGTACGGAAAGCCGCCGACGAAGGAGTTTCCCATGGGAAAGGACGCCATCCTCCATGTGCGCATAGACCCCGCTGAAAAAGCTGCGGCCGAAGCCATCTACAGCAGCATGGGCACGAGCCTCTCCGAAGCGGTCCGTATATTCGTCAACCAATCCATCGCCACGCACGGCCTGCCATTTCGCCCGGTCAGCCCCGCCAGCAAAGGACGCATGAAAGCCCAAGGGCTTTTGCGCGTCTATGCTCGCAAAGAGCTGCGAGAAGCCGAGCGCGAGGCATGGATCAGATCACTAAGCGAGAAATATGCAAGTTCTCATAGATGAAACCGTCATCCTGCGCTACCTCTTAGAGGATGACAAACGCCTCTTCAAGGAAGCCTCCACTGTCATAGCGGCGGGCGAAGCCTACACCTACCCTGAGATCTTCGCCCGCGTGGCAGTCACGCTGCGCGACGTGTACCGCGTGCCACGCAGCCAGATCGGCCACACCTTGGTCGAACTGCTTGAGGATGTCTACGTTGTGGAGGAGGACATCGTGCGCTACGCAAGCCGCCTGTTCGGCTCCTCCATGCTTGACTACATAGACTGCCTCCTGGTCGCCCGCAACGCGTTGCACGGCGACCAGATCATGAGTTTCGACAAACCCCTCATGAAGCGCAATCTGGCGCTTTAGGAGGGGTTACTTCTCCTTTTTGCGATAGATCGCCCAGTACGCCAAACCTACTAGCAAACCACCCGCAACGTTGCCGACGGTTGCCAAGATGAGGTTGTACACCACGCCGCCTAGCGCAATGGCCCCCATCGCGCCTGTGCCCATGGCGTTGAGCAGCAGACCCATGGGCAGAAAGAACATGTTGGCCACGCAGTGCTCAAACCCGCATGCCACAAAGGCCGAGATGGGAAGCAGAATACCTATCACCTTGTCCACGGTGGTGCGGCTTGAAAACCCAATCCACACGGCCAGGCACACAAGGATGTTGCACATGACGGCCTTGAAAAAGAGGGTTACCGGATCAAGCGCCACCTTGCCCGCCGCCACGCTCACAAAGGTGGCTCCCACCTCGCCGCCGTTCATGCCCTGGAGGTTAGAGAGGTAGATGAAACACACCGCCACAAGCGCACCCGCCAGGTTGCCCAGCCACACGATGCCCCAGTTCTTGAACAGGTCCTTCCAACAGATGCGCCCCGATGCCTTCGCACACACCATAAGCGAATTGCCCGTAAAAAGCTCCGCCCCGCAGCAAAGCACCAAGCACAGACCCAAACAAAAGCAGATGCCGCCCACCAAGCGTTGCACAGCAAAGGGAATGGTCGAATCCCCTAAAAACGTGCAGAAGAACATACCGCCGAAGGCGATAAACGCACCGGCAAGCATTGCGGAGACAAAGCACTTCCCCGCCGGCATGGCCGCCTTCGCACAGCCCACCGCCTCGGCCTTTGCTTCGGTTTCGGCTGGCGTCAGCGCGTCGGGTTTGACCTTTTCCAGATTTTGCGTATCGATAGCCATACCGCTTCCTCCTTATACAACCTGCTGCGACGTTTCCGATGCTCCGAAGTCGCCGCCAGTTTTCAGCCAGCTATGTATTCTGCGCACTGCATGTTCCACCTGCGGGGTTAATGCTCCCATGAACTCCATATGAGCAGGCTGGATGCCCAAAAACACCACATTTTGACAGCAGGTGCGCAACTCCCCCAGCAAAAACGAAAGGGGCAGCGAATGGGTGGTGATTAAAAAGTCACGTGCCACGCACTCCTCATCCACCACCTTCACCGTGCCCGGCTCTTCTCCCATTTGCGCTGCATCAACCACTAAAAGCACATCAGGGCTCATGCGCCGCACGACCGCCATTTCATCCTCGGGTGTTTGTCCCCCGTCGACAACCTCCCAGCCATCCACCGGATCTTCCTGCAGCAGCTTTGCCAGAAACGGCCCCGCAGCGTCATCGCCCCGCAGCACCGCGCCTACGGTGAGCACCACCTTGCGGCTCATGCCTCACGCCTCCTTCCCATGATATAGGCGGTTCCATCGGCCGCCAGCACCTCAAGCAGTTCGGCGAATGCGGCGAGCCAGGCGCCCTCCTCACCCGGCCCGCCCCCATCCGCCGGCGGCGCAGCTGCCGCGGCGCGCGCCACGGCATCCTGCAGCGAAGCCACATGCGAGCGGTCGATCTGCACCTCGCCGCCACGGAGGATGCCCGCTAGCTTGTAGCGGGCATCCTCCGCGTCCCCTAAGAGGTCCAGCACGCGCTCATACGCCTCAAGCGAAGATCGCAGCCGCTCTTCAAAACAATCGATGACCCCCGTGTGGTGGCCCACCGCCAACGTGTAGTACAGCACGCTCTGCGCATCTTCCGGAACCGAGCGCGCATCGTCCACAAATTTACGCGTCAGCTGGTAGAACACCACCTGCGCACCCGGCGCCTCCCGGTCGCGGGCAGACACCGCCGCGTCACCCCGGTAGGCGTCGTTAGCACCCTTCATGGCCCATCGCATTCTCCAAAACCGCCAGCGCCTCACAGCTGCCACCTAAAGGCACCACCGTTTCAAGGGAGCGTTTGAGCATCTCCGCCTCACTCCGGCCATCGTCGGCCATGTTGAGCAGCACATCACGCAGCTGTTCATACACTTCCACACGGCGCGGATCGGTTTGGGAGGCAATGAGCGCCGATACGTTGGCAAGCGCTCCTGCCCCGTTGTCCTTTTCGAGCGCCCGCAAAAACACATCGGAGAGATCTTTGCCATAGCAATACCCCGACAAGCGGCGCGCCTCACGCTCTATGGTCACGCGCGCCTTGTAGGGCACCTCCGCAAAACGCAGCGGCGCTTGCTCGCCGGGCTGCTCAACGATGTCGGCATGATGCAACTTTTGCCCCAAAAGCCCCAGCGCAATCGCAAAGCCGTAGATGGTCTGCGCAGGCGAGGGAGGGCATCCGGGAATATACACATCTACGGGGAACAGCTTGTCTGTGCCACCCCACACGCAGTAATTGTCATGAAAGACACCGCCCGTACAGCCGCATGCCCCGTACGACACCACCAGTTTCGGATCAGGCGCGCCCCCATACGCGCGCACCGCCGGCATGCGCATGGCACGTGTAACAGCGCCCGTATACACAAGAATGTCTGCATGACGGGGACTGGGCGTGTTTCTGATACCTAAGCGTTCCGCATCAAACACCGGCGTGATGGTGGAGAATATTTCAATCTCACAGCCGTTGCAGCCGCCGCAGTCCACACGGTAGAGATACACCGACCGCTTGATATCGTTGAGCAGCGCGAGCTTGGCCTTCTGCACGCTTTCATCAAGGGTCTTTTGGTCGAGCTTGTGCTGAAGCCGGTCGGGAACGGGCCTATCAATGATCATTGGGCACCTCCCATCGTTGCCGGCACGGGCGCGGCGTTCGTTGTCATCGGCGGCCGCTCGCCACCCGTCAACTCATCGCGCGCCTTGGCTCGGTACGCATCGGCCTTTTGCTTGCACGCCGGACACACCCGTGTAAGCGCCGCCGCCCGCGCTGCTTCCTCGTCATCTTGGAACTGCGTGAGCAGGCGTGTTGCATAGTCCACTTCCTTGGCAGCGGCGTAGTACTCGCCGCATTCGGCACAGGCCCGCAACCGATACGTGCACGTTTCCTCCAAATCGTCCTTGGACATAACCGCCAGTTCAAATTCAGCTGAAAGCCCAATGGCCGAGGTGGGGCACACTTCCTCGCACCGACCACAGAAGATGCAGCGACCATAGTTGATAGACCAGGTGATAGTACCCTCTTGCACATCCGTCACCATCTGAATGGCGTTGGGCGGGCACACTGCCGCACATGCCGAACAGCCAATGCAGGCCACCGCATCGTGTTCGGGCTTTCCGCGTGCGTGCTCGGGACGTTCAAGCGGCGCGAACGGGTACTTCACCGTCGCATCGCCGGTGCGAAGGATTTCCTTAATCGTCTTGAACATAGCGCCCCCTTACCGGTTGAGCGGACTGTGCGTCCGGTTGCGGCAGTACGCTTCAAGCTCCTGCTTGGTGAGCACCTGCTGCGTCTTTTTCTTCACATCCACAACGGTAACGCGCTCGGTGCATGAATAGCACGGATCCAAACTACCCACGATGAGCGCCGCATCCGACACGGTGTTGCCGCGGAACATGCTGCGCAGCACCGGCCAGTTACTGTACGTGGACGCCTTGGCGCGCCACCGGTAGCACTTCTGGTTGTTGCCAATCATGGACCAGTGCACGTCCTCGCCACGCGGTGCCTCGGTCACCGCCATCGCAAAGCGATGCGGCTCATAGGTCCAGTCTTCGTTGAGGACCGGCCCCACCGGAAGCTCGGCAGATAGCAGCTCTTGAATGATGTCGAGACTGTCCATAAACTCGCCCACGCGCACAAGGGTGCGTCCGTACACATCGCAACTATCTTGGGTGATGGGCTTGTGCTTGTCGGCAAGAGCCTTATAGCCATCGAAAGGATGGTTCCAGCGCGCGTCGCGAGCAAACCCGCTGCCACGCACGAGCGGACCCACCGGGCTGTAGTCGCGCGCCACCTTCTTGTCAAGAATGCCAATACCCTGAGCACGTTTCAGGAAATTCGGCGTGGACAGCAACTCCTCCACCAGGCTTTGCGCCTCGGCGCGCATCTGCTCGATGTAGTTCATGGTGGCCAGCTTTTGCTCGGCCAGAATGTCGCGACGCACGCCACCGATGAGGTTCAACCCGTAGGTTTTACGGGCACCGGTGAGCATTTCAGCTAAGTCCATCGACTTTTCACGCACGCGGAAGAAGTGCTGAAAACCGGTGTCAAAACCGCTGTAATGACACACAAGCCCCAGGTTGAGCAGATGGGAGTGCAGACGCTCTGTCTCCAGCACGATAGCGCGGATGTATTGGGCGCGCAACGGCACCTCGATACCTTGCGCATGCTCCACCGATTCAGCATAGGCCGTCGAGTGCGCAAACCCGCAGATGCCGCAGATGCGCTCAGCCAAAAACGGCACGCCGTCGTAGTTCATACGCGCCTCGGCGCACTTTTCCATGCCGCGATGCACATAGAACATGCGATAGTCCGCATCGACGATTTCCTCGCCCTCCACGTAAAGCCGGAAGTGTCCCGGTTCATCGGAGGTGATGTGGAGGGGTCCCATGGGCACCGTCGTTGTTTCACGCCCGCCCGTGTCCTTCAAAAACTCGTAGTTCTCCAGATCGGTGGTTGGTGTCGGACGGAAGCGGTAATCCATGGAATCCTTGCGCAACGGATAGATGCCCTGGGGCCAGTCGTCAGGAAGCACAAGGTTGCGGTCGTCGATGATGCCGAGCGCCTTGAGGCCAAACATGTCCTGCACCTCGCGCTCGCTCCACACCGCTGCGGGAACCTTGGGAGAGACGGCTAAAAACTCGCCGGTGTCGCGCGGCACTTCAACCCGAACCATGAGAAAACACGGATCTTCCTCCTCCATAGAGAGGATGTAGTAAAGCGCGTAGTGGCCGTTGAGCTGCCGCTCATCGTTGCCCACCATGACGGGCATCCAGCCGCCGCGCTGGTAGTACAGATACTCTACGACGTCGGGAGCCGAGTCCAAGGCGACGGTCATGCACACCTGATCATCGCACACCCATTCAGCGCGCACCACCGCACCGGGAAAACGCTCTTGGGCAGCCTGCACATGCGTCTGCCCAATGCGCAGGTTTGCTTTCTTCCTCTTAACCACGCCACGTCCTCCTATTCGTCCGCCGCCAAGCCGGCCTGTTCCGTGGCCGCAAACACATCCTTAAAGAGCGGCGCCTCGTGCAGCACGTCGGTGTCGGTCTGCAACACCGTGGCCGTGGCCGCCTCAATGCCTGTGAGCACCGGCAGAGGCATGGCCACGCCAAACCACAATACGAGCACCACAAGCGCAATCTCGGGCACAAGCGCAAGCGCGCCCACATCGCCCTTCTGCGCTCCTTCGGGAGCCTGACCCAGCACCGAACCTGTTGCCACCTTCACAAACGCAGCGATCACAACGGTGAGCGCAAGCCCCATGAGCGCCACAATCCACAAATGCCCCGCCACAACACCGGAAACAAACGCCATGACTTCAGAGATGAACATGCCAAACGGCGGGAACGCCGAAAGCGCGAACAGCCCCATGCACATGAGCACCGCCGTCACAGGCGCCACCTGGATAGCGCCCTTGATCTTGCTCAAATCACGCGTACCGTACCTCATAAGCAGATTGCCCGAGAGGCAGAACATGAGCGCCTTGGTAAGACCATGAACCACACAGTGCAGAAGCGCCGCCGCCACACCAAGCGGACCGCCAAACCCCAAGCACAAAGCCACCACACCGATGTTCTCGCAGGAACTATAGGCCAGCTTGCGCTTGATATCGTCTTGCGAAAACACCGAAAACGCCGCCACCGCAATGGACAGAAGCCCCAAGATAAGCATCACGAGCTGCGGGAAGAAGCTCCCCACCGTCTGCACTGTCAAAATGTAGAAGCGGATGACAATGAGCAGGGCGCATTTGAGCAGCACGCCCGAGAGCAGCGCCGATACCGGACTTGGCGCCTCGGAGTGAGCATCGGGCAGCCACGTGTGCATGGGGAACAACCCCGCCTTGGTGCCGAAACCAATGGCCGCAAACGCAAATGCTATCTGCACGAGCATGGCATCGAACTGAGCCGAGTACGGCAAAAGCGAGGTCCAGAACACCGCTTGGTGCGGATCGGCCATGACGTCGGCCGCGTTTGCATACACCAACACCGTGCCGTACAGGCCAAATGCCACGCCCGCCGTGCATACGATGACATACTTCCACGCCGCCTCCAAGGAAAGCTTCGTGTCGTAGGCGCCCACCAAAAACACCGTGGAAAGCGTGGTGGCTTCAATGGCCGCCCACATCATGATGATGTTGTTGGAAAGCGCCACCATGAGCATAGTGAACGCAAACAGGCTAAAAAACGTGTAGTACTGCTTCACCCGACCTGGCCCCATGTGTCCGATTTCAACATCGTGACGAATGTAGGCAAGCGAGTAGATGCCGGTCAAAAGCCCCACCACGCCGACAAGCGTCACAAACACGCTTCCCAGCGCGTCAAGGTGGAACCACAATCCCAGCGCGTCAATGGGCTGGCCGGTCGACATCACCTGCACCACCAGATACAGCGCCAAACAGCACACCGCGCCCAAATTCAGAAGATGGATCGCCTCAAAGACCCAAGCAGGTACAACTTTGGCTGGCAACACCACCATAACCAGCGCCGATACCAGCGGCACGGCCATGAGGGCAACCACGAGCGTTGAAAGTTCCATGACCATCCCCTACCCCTTCAGTTCCATAAGCTCGTCAGCATCGAGCGATTGGGTTTTGCGGTAGATACGCAACGCCACCACCGCCATGATGACCACGGCAAAGATGGCGTCGGTGGCAATACCCACCTCCACCAGCTCCGGCGCCTGCGGCGCCAGCAACGCCAGCGTCACATGGCTGCCGTTTTCCATCAAACAGTAGCCAAACACCTGCTTTAAGATGTTGCGCTGCGTGACGATGCACGTGAGTCCAATGAAGAAGTGCGCAAGCGATATGGCAAGCGCCGGCTTGACCTCCTCGGCGGTGGGCAGCGCAATACCCTGCACCGCCACAAAGCAAATCAGCACCTCCACCGCTACCAGCAGCATCGACACCAACGGATTCACCACCGACGGCAGATCTTGCTCGGGGTTGCCCATCTTTTTGAGCGCAAACAGCAGAACTCCCGGAACAAACAGCACCTTGGTGAAAAATGCCGCTATCGACCAGGTAAACAGCTCATCCGACCCCGTCACAAAACCGAGCGCAACAAAGATGGACACGAGCAGAACCGACTGCGCGGCGTAGACGAACGCCGCCTTGCGCGGCGTGCGCGACAGCACGACGAGCAAGCTCGTGACAATGAGCAAGCCCCCCAGCACATTGACTATCACATATCCGTTCACGTCGATCCTCCTAACCCAGCCACGCGGCCGCAATGAAGCTCGAACACACCGTCATGGCTATAAGCACCACGAGCACCGCTGCCATGGGCTTGGGAAGCGGCTGAGCCTGCGCCACTGCTTCAGACGGCTCGCCGGGAATCACCGACCCCATGTGCTTCAAGAACCACGCAAAGCACCCCACCGTCTCTATGAGGCCGACCACCACAATGGCCATGAGCAGCCAGTTGCCCTGCGCCGCCTCAAAACTGCCCGCAAAGATAGCGAACTTGCTGAAAAAGCCGTTGAAGGGCGGGCATCCCGCAACGGCAAGCGCCGCGCAACCAAAGCCAATGGCCAAAAGCGGCTGCTTTTTGAGCACGCCTTTGATCTTGGGCAGCATACGCGTGCCAAGCGTGTAGCTAAACGCACCCGCTACCAAGAAGAACAAGGTCTTGGCGAAGGCGTGATTGAACATGTGCATCACGCCGCCCTCAAAGGCAAGGTTGCTGCCAAACACGAAGAATCCGAAGCCTAAGAAGATGTAGGAAAGCTGCGATATGGTGGAAAAGGCAAGCAGACGCTTGAGGTCTTTTTGCGGCAAGTACATAAAGAAGCTAAACACCATGGTGGCAATGGCGCCCACCACAATAACCCAGCCCACCGCTTCAGGAACGACCCCCGCACTTGCCAGTTCACGCGCGAGCACCGCCACGCCCACCTTCACCATAGACGCGCCGTGCAAGTATGCCGACACGGGCGTAGGCGCTTCCATGGCCGAGGGCAACCACATGTAAAACGGCAGCTGAGCCGACTTGCCCCAGGCGGCGATGATGACGCACACGAGCAACGCGGTTTTCCAGAGGCCATCAAGACCAGCTATCGCATCAACCGCAAACGTGCCCGCCTGCACATAAAGGATGCCCGCGGCCACATACAGCCCAAGCGACGCGATGTGCGTGAGGATGAGAGCTTTCATGGCGGCACGCTGGGCGGTTTCGGTACCGTAGTATCCGATGAGCGCCCACGAGCACGCACCGGTGATCTCAAAGAACACCAACTGCGCCACAATGGTGTCGCTGTACACCAGGCCCGCCATCGCACCTATAAAGATGGTGAAGAACGCATAGAACCGACGACGCGGCGCATCGGGGTGCTCGCGATTGCCGTCATTCATGTAGCCAAGCGAATACACTGCGATCGAAAAGCCGATGCCCACAAAGCACGCAGCCAGCATCGCGCTCATCGAGTCGAACGCAAACCCCATCACGAGCGCGTCACCGAGCCACATAAGCGGAATCTCAACCGAGCCTACCCCCAGCGAGGAAAGTCCTATCCACGCGCCTACGGCCAGCATCGTTGACACGCCGCCCGCGCCCACGCACAGCCATCGTGCCGCAGAGCGAGGAAGCGTCACGATGGCAAGTCCTGTGACGAACGGCACCACGATGACGGCGAGGGCCAAAACGGAAATGGTTTCCATAGTATCAGCCCTTCCCTATATACCCAGCACGCAAAACACGAACGCAAATGCGGCAATACCAACAACAGCCCAGGTTTGGCGCCCCAAAAGCTTGTAACGCACGCGCGCAACGAGGTTCTCGATCACCGAGCACGCACCAAAGATCACGGCCACCTTCGCAAGCCACACCCCAAGGCCGATCGCCAACGAAGCAAGACTCATGTCCGTCGCGCTGCCCCACGGCACGAAGATGGCAACAAACCAACTCACCACGATGATCTGCTTCATAGAAAGCGACATCTTAGCCAACGCAAGCGAGGGACCGGAGTACTCAGACAGAGGCCCTTCCTGCAGTTCCTGTTCGGCTTCCGCCAAGTCGTACGGAAGTTTTCCCAGCTCCATGTAGCATGCGCACGCAAACGCCACGCCCGCCAGCATCACGCCCACGGGGCTGCCTGCGGAAAGCGAGGCAATGCCTTCTCCCATACCGCCTACGTTCGTGGTGCCCGTGGCAAGCACGGCCACAAACAAGGCAAGCATAAGCGCCGGCTCCACCAACACGCCTATCAACAGCTCGCGCACGCCGCCAAGGCCCGCATAAGCATCTCCTGAATCCACTGCCGCCAGACTGAAAAAGAACCGGGGGAGCGCCATCAGATAGATGATGAGTATCACATCCCCCAACACCGAGATGGGAGAAAACCGCGTGATCATGGGAACGCCCATGGCCAGAAGCAGCATAACCCCGAAAAACAGCGGCGGCATGATCCGATGGACGAAGCTCGATTCAGCCGTGCGGACATCTTGGCGCTTAAACAGCTTGGCGATGTCGTAGCAGTCCTGCAGGATGGATGGTCCGCGACGCGTGTGCATCTTTGCGCGCATCCAGCGGGCAGAACCCGACACAAGCGGTGCCAGCGCCACCAGCAAGAGAGCCTGCACGACAGCAATGCCAAATTCCATATCAACACCCCCTCGCTAGTTAACCATGATGGCCAGCACCAAGAACAACACAAGCGCAGCCACAATGTAGACAATGTATACGCGGAAGTTTCCACCCTCGATGGCGCGCACATACCGACTCAGCCACTTGACGAAGGCGGCAACCGAATCCACCAGATACCTATCTCCTGCCGGCTCCACCGCTGCCGCCGCGCGAACGGTTCCTTGGCATAGCGCCACAAACGTGCCGGAGGTGCGCGCCAAAGCGACACGAGCAGTGTAGAGCGGGCTTAAAAACATGCTCACTTCGGAGGCGAAGGTGGCGGCAATTACCGGCATGTTGGCATCGGGCGCATACCCGCACGCCCATGGGTCGCGATCGCGCGCCGAGCCACCTTTGCCCAACGCCGCGCGCAACAAAACCGGAACCAGAACAAGGGCAATGAGCAGCACCGCCACCAGCGGCGTGGATACCGCACTGCCAAGCACTGGATTCACCGCATCGGCACCTGCAGCCACCGCAAGCGCCGGTGCGTTCGTGGTTGCCGAAGCAATGCTTTCCATAACGGGCGCCACCCACGGGGCACCCAGACCCAAGCACACGCACACAACTGCGAGCACCGCCATACCCGCCTTCATTGGACCGGGAACCTCGCGGGCGTTGCGTGCGCACTCTGAGCGCGGCGCAGCTAAAAACGTCACGCCATAGGCTTTCACAAAGCAGGTAACGGCCAGCGCGCCGGTGATGGCCAGCGACACCGCCGCAAAAGCAGCAAGAAGCTTTACCGCAATGCCGCCCGACAAGGCAATAGAAAACATGCCCTGATAGGTAAACCATTCAGAAACAAAGCCATTAAGCGGCGGAATAGCCGATATCGCAAGACTTCCCACCAGGAAGCATACCGAGGTCACTGGCATCGCACGGCCCAGTCCGCCGAGCGCTTCCATGTTGCGCGTGCCGGTGGAATACAGCACCGAGCCCGCCCCAAGGAACAGCAGGCCCTTAAAGGTTGCGTGATTGAGCACATGGTAAAGACCCGCCATCAAGCCCAACACCGCAATAGGGGGCTGGTTGGCGGCAACACCCACAAAGCCGATGCCCACACCCAGCAAAATGATGCCGATATTTTCCACCGAATGGTAGGCCAAAAGTTTCTTGATGTCGTGCTCACCCAAAGCATAAGCCACGCCAAGAACGCTCGACAAGGCACCAATGATCACAATCAACGCGCCCCACCACAGCTGGCAATCGGAAGCGCCCAACAGATCAAGCCCCACCTTCACAATACCGAAGATGCCGATCTTGATCATGCCGCCCGACATGAGCGCCGACACGTTGGAAGGCGCCGCCGGGTGCGCTTGAGGCAACCACGAATGGAAGGGGAACATACCCGCCTTGCAGCCAAAACCAAGAAACGCCAGCATGAACGCAAGCGAGGCAATGCCCGGCTCGAAGCGCGCTGCGCGGAAGTCGGCAAACTCGAAGCTGCCCGTGATGCCCGCCATCACCAAATACGAGATCATGATCATGAGAAAGCCCACATGCGCCATGATCAAATAGAGGAAGCCACCCTTAACCGATTGCTCTTTCTGCTCCACGATAACCAAGAAATACGAGGCGAGCGACATAAGCTCGAAGAACACGAGGAACCAAAATGCGTTGTCGGCCACCAACACCATGTTCATAGACACCACGAACAGGTTCATGAAAAAGCCGATAGCCCCCATACCTTTGCCCTTGTATTCATCCAGATACGACAATCCGTAGATCCAGGCAACGAGCGCCAACAGATTGACAACCACGAGTAAAAGCCCTGAAAGCGGGTTGAGCATCACGGTGAAATTCGCAAACGAGAACGGCGTGGTTATACTCACCGGTTCGGCTGGTGCAAAAACACCCAGAACGCCCGCCGCAAGCGCAAAGCCTGCCGCCGCAATGCCCGCAAGGCAGCCCAAGGCTTTGGAGGTGTTCTCAAAACGTAGGGTGCACAGGGCTAACACAGCCCCGGCCGCCGAGATCACAGAGGAGATCAACAGCATTCCCATAGTCTACCCCTCCTCTCCTTGTCCGAAGCTCTCCAGCATAACCAGGTCCGCCTCAAGCGCACGAACCCGCTTGCCCTCCACCTCGCCCGCCTTTTCGCCAGATTCAACAAGGCGCAACGCCTCGGTGATGCACGCATCCACGCAATGGGGATGGCAGTTGTCATAGGCGCACAGGTCGCATTTGACGGCCACTGCATACACGCCCACCTCCCAGCGCAAGATAGGATCGAGCGATCCTGCGAAAGTTGGCGTGCTGTACTCAATGCCCGCCACACCCGCGCGCGACGTGCCAGCCATGCGAATAGCGCCAAACGGGCAGGCGACCGCGCAGAGCCGACACCCGACACAGTGCGCTTCATCCACGCGCACGCATCCATCGTCGTCGCGGTGGATGGCGTTAACCGGACACACTTTCAAACACGGAGCGCCCTCGCAATGGTGGCAGGTCACCGAAGCAACGACATCGCGACTTTCGAACAGCGCCAGCCGCGGCTCGGCCTGCAGGCCGGCGCGCTTATGCCCTTCGCTGCAAGCGGCCCGGCACGTGCCGCACGCCACGCAGCGGCTCGGCTGTATTGCGATGAAGCGATTCATTCACTCCCCCTTCGCCTTTCCAGGCAGGCGGGCGCCGCAACGCCGCCCGCCTGCCTCGCCGTCCGCTACGAGAGCGCGGGCGCCTCGTGCTGGGCGTTTGCGTTCTCAGCCAGACGGCCTTTCAATTCCATGTACAGCTCTTCGGCGTGCTGCTCGGCCCACACCTGGTCATCGACCAGCTCCACCTCCACCGCGCAGTACTTGTCCTCGGGCGTATGCGAGCGTTCGTCCACATGATGCAGCGTCAGATCGTTGCACTTGCCAACCCACCACTGGTAGGTCATGTAGACAGCACCCTCATTGGCTCGATCATCCACGAACGCACGCGTGATGATCTTGCCGCGCCGCGAGTACACCCACACCATGTCCTCGTGCTTGATGCCGCGCGCAGCGGCATCGGCGGGGCTGATGTGCACATACCCCGGCTCCTCAGCCAAGTTGGACAGCTGCGCGCAGTTGCCTGTCATCGAACGGCATGAGTAGTGACCCACCTCGCGCACGGTGCAGAGCACAAGCGGATAGCGCTCATCAGGCAGTTCGGTGGGATCGCGATACTCATGAGCAATGAGGTGCGCCTTGCCCTCCGGCGTGGTGAACGCGCCTCCCAAGAACAGGTCGGGGGTTCCGGGGTGATCGAGGGTTGGCACAGGCCACTGGGCGTGCCCTAAGCCCTCCATCTTCTCGTAGGTGGCCCCGTAGGCGCCCGGCCACATGGCGCGACACTCCTTGTCCCAAATCTCTTGGGTGTCCCGATAATGCATGTCGTGGCCCATGCGTTCGGCCACCTCGGCAAATATCTGCCAGTCATGCTTACATTCGCCCTTGGGTGGCACGGCGGCCGTAAAGCGCTGGAAGGTGCGGTCGCATGCGCTGAACACACCTTCGTGCTCACCCCAGCTGGTCGCCGGCAATATGACATCGGCCGCCGCGCAGGTTTGCGTCATGAAAATGTCCTGGCACACGAACAAGTCCAACCGCTCGAACTGTTTGGCCAGATGCAGCGCGTCGGGCTCGGTTTGCAGCGGATCTTCGCCGAAGTTATAAAACGCGTGAATCTTGCCATCGTCGATAAGGTGACCGATGTCGGACACCTTGTAGCCCACGTGGCCGGAAAGCGCCTCCACCGGCACGTTCCAATTGTCCGCGAACTTCTGACGAATCTCTGGGTCAGTCACCTTCTGATAACCGGGGAAGAAGTTGGGCAGCGCGCCCATGTCGCACGCACCCTGCACGTTGTTCTGGCCGCGCACCGGCGCCACGCCCGAGTTCGGCTTGCCAATTTGGTGCGAAACGCAGGCAATAGCCGCACACGTATGCACCGCCTCGACGTTTTGCAGATGCTGGCACACGCCCATACCCCAGCACAGGATAGAGCTGGGTTCGGCTGTCGCGTACATGCGGGCCGCCTCGCGCAGCATGCCCGGGTCGATGCCCGTTATATCACGCGTGTTTTCGGGCGTGTACTTCTCGATGGTTTGCCACCACTCGTCAAAGCCCAAGGTGTGCTCGCGCACGAATTCCTCATCCATAAGGCCCTCGGTGACGATGGCGTTGGCAAAGGCATTCAAAAACGCCACGTTGCTGCCGTTGCGAAGCGGCAGATACATGTCTGCTATGCGCGATGTTTCAATAAAACGTGGGTCAGCCACGATGATTTTCGCGCCCTTCTCCTTCGCCTTCACCACACGCCGGGCCACCAGCGGATGGGAAGTGTTCGGGTTGTACCCAAACAGGAATAAACAACCAGCGTCCTCCATACCGGGAACGCCGCAACTCATTGAACCAGCTCCAAGTGTGTCAATCAGACCGACGACAGTAGGGCCGTGTCAAGTTCGCGCGCAGTTGTCGATGTTGTTCGTACCGATGCACGCACGGGCGAACCGCTGGGCTGCCAGGTTGGCCTCATTGCCCGCCCCACGCGACGACCCCGTGACAAAGATGGAATCCGGACCGTACTTTTCCTTGATGGCCGACAGCTTGCTTGCCACGAAATCAAGCGCGGTATCCCACGAGACGCGCTTCAAGGGCGCGCCCTTGCCCTCGCGCATCATGGGGTGCAGCACGCGCGGAGTGAGAATTTTCGTATCGTTGATGAAGTCGTAGCCAAACCAACCTTTCAGACACAGAAATCCTTCATTGGTAAGGCCGTTTAAGGGTTCTGCACCCACAACCAGGTCATGTTCCACCAACAGGTTGAACTTGCAGCCAGTCCCACAATACGGGCAGACCACCATGTGTTTCTCCATGCGTCTCTCCTCTCGTTGCCTTTACCCTCGCGCACCTACCAGCTAGGCAAGGGCCATCTCGTCGGCAATCGCCCTTTGGCGACGGCTCTGGTTTTCGCCGATGGCATCCTGGTCAACCACGCGCAGTGCCAACGACGTGCATGCCTGCACACACGCAGGCCCTTCGGGGCGGTCGTAGCAGCGATCGCACTTGATGACGGCGGCGTTGCGAACCGAGCCGATCACCAGGCCGCCCAGATTGGTCGAGTCGTAGCGTTTCACCACGTCAACCGCACCATACGGGCATGCCACCACGCAGCTGCGGCATCCGATGCAGCGCTTCATGCGCACGCCTACGCGGTCGCCGTCGGCATACAGCGCACCGGTTGGGCACGACGCGGCACAAGGGGCGTTCTCGCAGTGATGGCACACAATGGGCGCGGTGCGCTCGCCCGCTCGCACCACGTTCAGTCGGGCAACGGGCGCATCTCCCGGAACGTAATGCTTGACCAGGCACGCTGCCATGCATGCTCTGCACCCCACGCACTTTCTCGGGTCCGCGATGACGAATTTGCTCCCCATAGGCTCCTCTCTTCCTGGGCTATCGGGGCGGATGCCCTCATCCTGATGCACGTTCGACAACCAACCGCTCCGCCCGACGTTTGATGATGGGTATGGCCTAGCGATCATAATATTTTCATTTTATTCAAAAGATTGATAAATACATGCGCATCTTTCCCGAATAATCATTTGAACAGGTATTTTGAAAGGAAATGTTTCGAATCCCCCGTTCTTTAAAATTCTACATTTTCATATTCATGTATTACTATCGTGATTCATACAACTGAAATTGGAGTTCTATTTGGAAATTCAAATGAATCACAAACGTGCTACATGTCGTGATTTTTCACGAATAAACGGAGCGATTTTCACCTCAAAAGGCGCCTCCAAGCCCCGCTCATTTCCCCAACCTGCTTCCCCTTCCGCCCTTCGCCGTGGAAAGCCGAGCGCAAAAAAGCCGCCGCCTGGCGCATAAGCTCGTCGAGCCATGCGCCAGGCGGCGGCGAAATACCCGCCCCTTGCGAAGGACGCGATACGGACCGCAGCGCGGTGCCGCTGGGAATCCGACCTAGCTGGCCGCCCTCTCGAACATCTCCCTACCCAGCCCGCAAACGGGGCAAACGTAATCGGCGGGCAGCTCGTCGCCTTCAACTTCCACCTCGAACCCGCACGCCCTGCAACGCCAGGTCGTCTTCGCTGCGCCTCCCCGTCGGCGGCCCTCCCCCGTCGAATCGGCCGTCCCGGCCTCTTTGGCGGCTGCGGCGACGGCAGCCTCCCGCGGCTTCCCTCGCGAGCGGCCCCGTCCACGCCGTCGGCCGTCGGTCCATAGCGCGCCCATTGCGGCACTGTTATACTGGATCCGTGCGAAGTCGCGCACAGCATCCCATCGAACGCCCGGAAAGAGGCCCGCCCATGGCGAACACGCCCCCCGTCGATTTGCTGAGAGAGCTGCCCCAGGTCGAGGAGCTGCTGCGCTGCCCCCAGGTGAGCGCGCTCGAGCCGCTTCTGCCCCACGCCGTTTTGGCCGGATGCGCGCGTGCAGCCGTCGAAGAGACCCGACGGGCGCTTCTTGGAGGCGAAAGCCGCTCGGTCGACGTCGGCGCCATAGCCGATGGCGCCTGCGCTCGTGCGCTCGCGCACCTGCGCCCCTCGCTGCGGCGCGTCATCAACGCCACGGGCGTGGTCATGCACACCAACCTCGGCCGCAGCGCTCTTGCCGAAGAGGCCGTGCGCGCCGTCCAGGACGTGGCGCGGGGCTACTCCACCCTCGAGTACGACACCGAGGCCATGGCGCGGGGCAGCCGCCACAACCATGTGGAGCGCCTCGTGTGCTCGCTCACCGGCGCGGAGGCGGCCATCGCGGTCAACAACAACGCGGCGGCGGTCATGATGGTGATCTCCGAGTTCGCGAAAGGGCGCGCGGCGGTGGTGTCGCGCGGCGAGCTGGTGGAGATAGGCGGGTCGTTCCGCATCCCCGACATCATGGCGCTCTCCGGCGCGAACATGCGCGAGGTGGGCACCACGAACAAGACGCACCTGGCCGACTACGAGCGCGCCCTGGACGCCGACGCGGCCATGCTGCTCAAGGTCCACCCCTCCAACTACCGCATGCTGGGCTTCACCGAGAGCGTGGGCGTGTCCGCGCTGCGAAAGCTGGCCGACAAGGAGAACGCGCGGAGGGTGTCTACAACCGGCGAGGCGGACGAGGTGCTCGTCTACGAGGACCAGGGCTCGGGCGCGCTCGTTCGCCTGGCGTGCTTCGGCGACTACGCCGAGCCGACGGCGGCCGAGTCGCTGCGCGCGGGCTGCGACCTCGTGTCGTTTTCCGGGGACAAGCTTTTGGGCGGGCCGCAGGCCGGCATCGTCGCCGGCCGACGCGACCTCGTGGCGCGCCTCAAGAAAAATCCGCTTGCCCGGGCGCTGCGCCTGGACAAGATGACGCTCGCCGCGCTCGAAGCCACGCTGCGGCTCTACCTGAACCCCGACGAGGCGCTGCGCAAGATCCCCACGCTGCGCATGCTCTCCGAGCCCGCCGATGCGGTGCGCTCGCGCGCCGAGCTTCTGGCCGAGGAGGTTCGCAGGCGGCTGCCCGAGGGCTGCGCCGAGGTCGCCGTCGTGCCCGAGACGGCGCGCGCGGGAGGGGGCGCCCTTCCCCTGTGCGACATCGACACGCACGCCGCGCAGATCTCGTTCTTACGCGGAAGCGCCCAGGATTGCGAGCGGTTCCTGGTGACGTGCCGCGAGGTTCCCGTGGTCGGGCGCATCAAAAAGGAGCGCCTGCTCCTTGACGCGCGCACCCTCGCCGAAGCTGAGGCGGTTGAGGCCGCCGAGGCGGTGGGCGCCTACTTCGCCGCGCGAGAGGACGCGGGCAGGAGCGCCTCATGAGCGCGCAGCGCGCGGCCGATCTGGTGCTCGGCACCGCCGGACATATCGACCACGGGAAGTCCACCCTGGTCAAAGCACTCACGGGCACCGATCCGGACCGCCTGGCCGAGGAAAAGCGACGCGGCATCACCATCGAGCTGGGCTTCGCGCGCTTGGAGCTTTCCGACGGCGCCTCCCTCGGCGTGGTGGACGTGCCGGGCCATGAGCGCTTCGTCCGCCGGATGATCGCGGGCGCCAGCGGCATCGATCTGGCGCTTTTGTGCGTGGCCGCCGACGACGGCGTCATGCCGCAAACCGACGAGCACCTCTCCGTGCTCGAACTTCTGGGCGTGCCGGACCTCGTCGTGGCGCTCACGAAGATCGACCTGGCAGACGGGGAATGGACGTCGTTCATAGCCGGAGAGATCCGCGCCCGCCTGGCGGGCACCCCGTACGCCGACGCGCCCATCATCTGCGTGTCGGCCCGCACCGGCGAGGGCCTGGAGGATTTGCGGACAGCCCTTGGGCAAGCGGCCGCGAGGGCGAAGCGCGCCAAAGCCGACGGCCCGTTGCGCCTGCCCATCGACCGATCCTTCACCGTGAAGGGTGCCGGCACCGTGGTCACCGGCACCCTGTGGAGCGGCGAGGCCGCCGCGGGCGACGAGGTGGAGGTCCTCCCCAGCGGCCTGCGAGCCCGCGTGCGGGGCGTCCAGGTGCACGGGCAGGACGTGGAGCGCGCCCTGGCGGGGCACCGCGTGGCGCTCAACCTGGCCGCCGTCTCCACCGCCGACGTGCGCCCGGGCGACTTCCTCGCGCTTCCGGGAACCTCGCGCGTTACGAACACCTTCGATGCGGACCTGACCTACCTGGGCCTTCCCGGACACGAGGCGAAGCCCCTCGAAAGCGGGTCCCGCGTACACGTGGCTCACGGAACCCGCGAGGTCACGGGCCGCATCCTGCTCATGGACGGGCGCCGTGTGCTCGCGCCCGGCGAGCGGGCGCTCGCCCAGCTGCGCTTGGACGAGCCGCTCCCCGTGCGCTGGCGCGACCGCTTCGTCGTCCGCTCGTACTCCCCCGTGCACGTGATGGGCGGCGGGACCGTGCTGCACGCCCGCCCGCGTCGGACCACCACGCTCACCGACGCGCGCCGCGCGCTGCTCGAAGCGCTGCGGGTGGAGGACGAGGCCGCCGCGGCGCGCGCGGCCTTCTCGCTCGAGCCTTGCCCGGTGACCGCAAGCGAGCTCGCCTGCGCCTCGGGCCTCGATGAGCGGGCCGCCTTCCGCGAGCTTTCGGCGCTCGCAGAGGGCGGGGAGGCCGTCGCGCTCCCGGCGAGGGACGGGCAGGCGCGCTTCGTCGCGCGCCGGCAGCTCCAAAAGCACTGCGCCGCCATCGAGAACGCCCTTTTGCGCTTCCATGCCGAAGAGCCCGACGCGCCGGGCATCGCCAAAGACGCGCTTCGCCGCCGCTGCCTGCCCAGGACGGACGCCGCGTGCTTCGACGCGCTGCTGGCCTTTGCGGCCGAGCGCGGCCTGGCAACCGTGGAGGGCGGCCAGGCAAGCCACCCCAAAGCAGGCGCAGGCGCCCGCAAGCGCGAGGAGGAGGCCGCCGAGCAGCTTGCCGCGGCGCTGGCTGCGGCAGCGGGCGCGCCGCCGACCATCTCCGAGCTTGCGTCCGAAAACGGCATGGAACCCGCCGTCGCGCGCCGCGTGCTCGGAGCGCTTGAGAAGCAGGGGCGCGTCCGGCGCGTCGGCCAGGACTTCTGCTTCGACGCCGCGGCGCTGGCCGCATTCGAAGAGGCCGTGCGAGGGCGCCTGGCCGCCGGTCCCGCCACCGCCGCCGAGCTCAAAGACGCCATGGGCACGAGCCGCAAGTACGCCATCCCCCTGCTGGAGTTCTTCGACGCGCAGGGGATCACGCGCCGCAAGGGCGATCTGCGCACGCTGAACGCGCGGTGAGGGAAGCGGCGCCGGAATCGCCGGGAAGGCCGGACCCGACGCCGCGCATGGCCCCTTGCCGCGCACGGCTCCCCGCAGGCGTGTTGGCCCACACAGGCGCGCTGGTTCCCGCAGGCGCGCCGGTCCGCGCCTTTCATGGAAAAGCGCGGATGCGGCATCCGCTTGCGCTATCATGGTCGCGCGCCGCAGCAGGCGCATCGCATCGCGAACGCGGAGATGGATGGGTCCTGGTGGGCCCCACGGCCTTCAAAGCCGCTGTGAGGCGCGCAGAACGTCTCGGGTGCGTTCGATTCGCACGCATCTCCGCCACCTCGCCAAACGCCGCGCCCTCCGCACGCCGCCCCCGCAGCGCTTCTCGCTTCTCGCTCTCCGTTCCAGCCCGGCCTCGCGGCACCTCTCGCCCTCTCGCGCCAGCTCAGCCTCGCAGCATCTCTCGCCTTCCCCGTTCCAGCATGATTTCGCAAGAAGTTCTGAACCGTGCGAACTCTGCTGGAGCTTGCGAGCCAAGCGCGAGTCGCTGCGGTAGGCGGCAGCCGACGAGCAGGAAGAGCCGCAGCGAAGGCCGAAAGGCGCACCGCGACCGGCAAGCGCGACGAAGCCCGAGGGAGGCGAAGCGACCGGCAAGCGCGACGAAGCGCGCCCTCGACCGATGGCGCGGGAAGCCGCCAGACAAGGCGATGCGGCCGAGCACTCCGCAGACGCGCGGAGGTGCCTCAGCAGTTTCCCACCAGCACGTCATCGAGGTGCCGCCGTGCCACGTCGGCCAGCCGCCGAAGCGTCGCCGGCGGCGTGGGCGGCCGGTCGGTCATGCGATGACAAGGAAAGAACCTGGTCAGATGGTACGGAATGGACGGATCGAGCGAAGCGAGCCACGCTGCGGCGGCATCGATGGCGGCATGATCGTCGTTCAGCCCGGGAACGACGAGCGTCGTCACCTCCAGATGGCAGGTCGGGCACGCAGCCAGCGCCTCTATCGTGCGTCTGACGGCGTCGAAGTCGCCCCCCACCAGATCGTAGAATTCCTGGCTGAACCCCTTGAGGTCGATGTTGGCCGCGTCGATGAGCGGCAGAAGCTCCTTTACGACCCCCTCGCTCGCCATGCCGTTGCTCACAAGCACGTTCGCCAGCCCCGCCTCGTGCGCAAGCCGGCCCGCATCGCGCACGAACTCGTGGCACACGAGCGGCTCGTTGTAGGTGTAGGCGATTCCCACGTTGCGCGGACGCGCCCGAAGCGCCAGATCGACGAGGGCCTCCGGACTCACTTCGCGCCAGCGCGCCTCCTTTGGGCCCGCGCACGCGATGTCGGCATTCTGGCAGAACGGGCAGGCCAGATTGCAGCCGTAACCGCCCACGGACAGCACGTTCGACCCGCTCCTCCAGCGTGCGAGCGGCTTCTTCTCCACCGGATCAAGGGCGAGCGCCGTCAGGCGGCCGTACCCCTCGCACACCACGCGCCCGCCGCGCGCCACGCGGGCGCGGCATCGGCCCCGCTGCCCTTCGGCAAGCGAGCAAGCGTGCGGGCACGCATCGCAGACGACGCGCCCTCCGTCGGAAGCGGCCGGCGCGCAACGCCCGGCTTCAGGCGGGACCGGCCCGTGACCCGGCGCGCGGCGCTCGGATCCGCAAGGACGCCCCGCCCCATACGCGGAACCGAAGGGCGCGCCCCGTCCGTCAACCCCCTCGCCATCAACCACGGCGCGCCTCCCCTCCGCGCGTGTGGCGCACCACCTCGAAGCGCTCAA
>DXCU01000078.1 GCA_019115845.1 Candidatus Rubneribacter avistercoris
CTATGTAGAACGCCGCCGTTATGACGGTCCACTTCGTCGAGTGGACTTCGGCCCAGGTAGCAGAGACGCTTGCCGCGCACGGCATATTGAACGTGAACGCGAAGATGAAGGCGAGCGCCTCGGGGGCTGAAATCACCTGAGACATGACCTCTCCGACGTTCGCCGCAGCCGCCCCGCCGCCGGTCATGATCCCCACGAGGACGGCGTTCGGCGTCGCCGCGCCCGTAAAAAGACCCGAGAGCACGCCGAGGGCGGATTCCTTGAGGACGAGCGCGCAGAGCCACGCCGTGAAAGTCTGCCACCCCATGCCGAACAGCCTCGTCACCGGCTCGATAGCGGTGCCCAGCGCGTAGAGCGCAGACCCTTCAACGCCGCCGGTCGAAGTGTAGGTGAGCGCCCAGATGACGAACGCGAAGATTGCGACCACGCGAATGGCACGCACGAACATCTGGCGGCTCTTGAGCAAGGCGCCGCGCACGACGCCCTTCAGATGGGGGCGGTGGTAGGGCGGAAGCTCCATAACCAAGCCCGAGCGCTCTCCATCCGCCACCAGGCGCGGCCCGAACACCTTGCCGACGATGCCCATGATGACAAGCATCATGGCGAATATCCCCACGATCACGAGCGGCGCGCCAACTACGCCGAAGAACGCGACGGCCAGCACCGGCACCACGCCCCACGTGGAGCCGCACGGGATGGCCCAAGCCATCACGACGGTGAGCATGCGCTGTCCCCACGAGTCGATGACGCGCGAGCCCGACACGCCGCCCATCGTGCACCCCAGACACATAAGAAACGGCATGAGCGACTTCCCCTGCAGCCCGAAGCGCGCCATGGTGTGGTCGAACACGTAGCCGATGCGCGCCATGTAGCCCGCCTCCTCGTAGAGGCCGAACACAAGGTTGATGCCGAATACGTAGCCCACCATCATCGTGCCGAAGCACAAGCTGTTGAACACCACGCCTGCGAGGAAACTGCCCACAACGTCAGGCACGCCCACTTGCGCGAGCGCCCCGGCAGCGACCTGCCCGAGCGAGGAGATGGCGCCGCCGAGCATCATGATGGGTATGGCGGGAACGAACGCGAGAAGGAACCCCGCGAGAATCATAGCGACGGTGATGGGCTTGGACCAGCGAGAGCCCGTGACGAGCCGGTCGAAACGCGACAGCGCGTGCGCTTTCTCGGGAGCGGACACCGCCCCGTCGAGGAGCCATTCGATCCAGGCGAACCGCGCCTTCCCCGCCCCCTGCGCCGTCGCTGGGGCGGAAGCCATCTCCCGACGCAGGCGGTCGTCGTCAATGGACGGGCGCTCGCGCGCCGTCCGCTCGATGGCGCAAAGCAGATTCCCGTACCCTTCCGGACGTGACGCCACGAGCGGCACGACAGGAATCCCGAGCCGCTGCTCGATAAGCGCCGAATCGATGCGCTTGCCTTGACCCTCCGCAACATCCATGAGATTCAAAGCAAGGAGAGAGGGCTGCTCCGGGTGCGCGGCAGCGAACTCGGCGAGCATGTAGAGGCTGCGCTCGAGCTGGGAGGCGTCGGCCATCACGACCACAACGTCCGCATCGCCGGACTCGAGGTAGTCACGCGTCACCTCCTCCTCGGGCGAGTTGGCGGAAAGGCCGTAGGCTCCGGGGAGGTCGACCACACGGCACTGCGTATCGCCAATCCTGAACGACCCCTCTTTCCTCTCGACAGTCTTGCCCGGCCAGTTGCCCACATGCTGCCTCGCGCCCGTAAGGCCGTTGAACAGGGTAGACTTCCCGGAATTTGGCTGGCCAAGAAGTGCGACCGCAACACCGGCGCCCTGCCCTCCCGACGTTCTTGCCCCCTTGGCCGCTGGGCAAGCGGCCGCGCACGTCTCGCAGCTCACAAGGCCACCTCCACATCAATCAGTTCGCAATCCCCTCTGTCGATCGCAACGGCGCTGTCGCGGACGTATACCAGCACGGGGCGCTTTCGGACGTTCTGGAGAACTTCTATACGGCACCCTTCGGTGAGCCCGACTGCGGTGACCCGCGAGACGAACCGCGCATCACCCGACACGGCCAAAACGCGCGCAGCCGACCCCTCTTTCATATCGTGCAGTTTCATTGATCAACTCCTTTCCAGGGCGGGCGTCGTGCCCGCAACCTGGAGAAAGCTTAAGGTTGAAGAGGAAACCTCCTCAACTCCATGCTATGCAGTCAGCTCCATATCTCAGTGATGTTAGCTATAATTAACTATCAGAAATGCAATCGCCGCTGCCGCAAAGCATCGGCACGTGTCGAAAGGGGATGGTGCCGTGGGCCGCGCATGCTCCGATAGAAAGACCGACGGACAACTCCTGAAAGCGAGGGTCGCCCCGGGAGTCGAGCTGGTTGAGGATCCCAAGGGCCTCTTCGAACTGCAGATCTCGAAACCAGTCGGAAGCGGCTCCATGCGCGGTCGCGCCCTGTCGCGCGGTTTGTTCATCGCCCTCGTTGACTTTACCTGCACGAGGTGCCCGAACATCCCTTCCGACACGCCCCTCCAGCTGCCCTCGTTCTCCAGCGGGATGTGGCTGACGGTGAACCTGTGCTGGGAGGGTCGGTGCGAAGTCGACATCCCCGACGGCGGACTGGGAGTAGTTGCCGCCGGGGATCTGTGCGTAAGCTACTCCCGGAAGCGGCCGGCCGAGTTCAGATACCCATCGGGGCGCTACCGCGGCGTCGAGCTGTTCGTGAACGATCGAGTTGCCGAGGAACCGGCGTTCTCCCTGCTCGGCACAGGGGACAACGCCATCCGGCGCATCGCCCGCAAAGCGGGGCCGGCGGCCGTCCTCGCGGGAGACGCGGAGCTCAACGGACGCATGGAGCGCCTGGCAGCGCTTCTCGACGCGAACGACGGCGCGATGGCGGAATACGAGGTTCTCGGGCTGCTGCTCGGCCTCCAACGGCGCGACCTTTCAACGACGAAACCCCGCTTCCTGCTCACGCGTGCGCAGATGGGGATGGCTGCCGCAGCCCGCGACGAGATGGAGCGCGCCCTCAGCGCGCGTCACGACGCCCGGACGATGGCCGCCGCCTTCGGCGTGAGCGCAACGTCACTCAACGAGTACTTCACCCGCGCATATGGCAGCACGATCGCGACCTACCTCCGACGACGCCGAATGGAAGAGGCGGCAACGCAGCTCGCACAAGGCGCGAAGGTGACGGAAGCAGCAACGTATGTGGGCTACGCAAACCCGAGCAAGTTCGCCGCTGCGTTCAAGAAAGCCTATGGGGTGCCGCCGAGGGAGTGGAAGCACGCCAGCGGGATGGGGCTTCGCAGCGTGTAACCGTGTCAACCTTGGAATTGACAACCCTTCTCCGCCCAGCATAAACGCACGATTCTTCCCGAATACTGTTCGAAGGACATCACTGCGTTCCCTCAGCTGCCATACGCC
>DXCU01000079.1 GCA_019115845.1 Candidatus Rubneribacter avistercoris
TCCGCAGGAGGACGGGCGCGCCCATGCGGCTCCCGCGGATGCGAGGGGGTGAATGCTAGTAGAACATGAACACCGAAAGCCCCAGCTCGTAGAAGACGACGCGGAGGGCGATGGCGCCTGCGAGGGCGCAGGCCACGGCGACGGCGCCCCAGACCTTCCAGTTGGCGGTCTTGCGGCCCATGAAGGCCGCCACGAGCGGAAGAACGCCTCCGACAAGGACCGCGCCCGCCCAGAGCAGCGGTGCCTGGGCGGCCACCACACTTGCAGCATCCGCCATGCCGGCCGTGGGGTGGGTGGGGTCGAAGTAGAAGCCCACCTCGGCGAAGGCGCCGGCAGACGCCTGCAGGGAGGCGGCGAAGGCAACGGCGGCCGCAGCCCCGAGGGCGGCCCCCGCGAGGGCCGGGAGGCCGGCGGGGGCGACGTCGTCGCCCGAAAGCGCCATGACCAGCGCCATGGTGCACGGCCCGAGCGCGCAGGCGTTGCCCAGCACGTAGAGGACCCACAGCACGCTGTCCCAGGCGGGGCGCGCCGCCATCATGTAGGAGTGGGCCATCACCGCGACGAGCACGGCGCAGACGGCGACCGACAGCCAGCAGAGCCACTTCGGCACGGTGGCGCCGTCATCGCTCCGGCGCATCGCCACCAGGTAGGCGATAGCCACTACTGCGAGCACCACGATCGCTATCAGCTCCTGGGTGATCCCGCTCGTGATGTGCCCGAAGCCGTTGAAGATCCTCTCCCAGTGCTCCAGGTGGAAGAACACCGCCACCCCGCCGGCGGCCAGAAGAACCGCCGACGCGATCCAAGCCGGAACCTGCGCCTTCTTCGCGTGCCCGCCGGCCGCCAAGAGCGCCTGCGTCCCGAACAGCCCCGCCGACCACGCAACCAGCGTGGTGAACAGGATCAAAGGCCATTGCAGTTCCATAGCCTACTCCCCTCCCTTCCACTCACGGCCGCGCAGGATGTACACGAACTCCGGACCGTTGCCCACGTCGGGAAGCCGATGCACGTCGGATTCGGAGTACTCCTTGGCAAGCTCGCCCAAGGTCACGCGGTTGCCGGTGTAGAGCGCGTCGTAGGAGCGGTCGGCGTCGTAGCCCACCGCAGGCGCCTCGAAGCCCTCCATCCCCGCATCCAAGTCCCCGAAGAACCGCGCCCGTCCACCGCACTGGATGACGCATTGCGGCAGGCCGCCCTGCCCCGTGATCTGCTCGCAGAGCGTGCATTTCTCCACCACGCGCTCGGACTCGTTCAGATACCGAACGTTGTAGGGGCAGGCCATGGCGCAGAACTGGCAGCCGATGCACTTGGACTTGTCTATCTGCACCGTGCCGTCGGACGTCTTGTGCGACGCGCCCGTGGGGCACACCTTCACGCACTCGGGATCGGCGCAATGCTGGCACTGGACGGGCAGGTAGTACATCTCCACGTCGTTGGTGGCGGCGGCATCCTCTTTCAGCGTGGGGCCTATGCGCAGCACCTTATTCCAGTAGGACCCTATGGGCACGTTGTTCACCGCCTTGCAGGCCACCATGCAAGCTAGGCAGCCCACGCAGCGGTTCAAATCGGTGACTATCGCATACTGCGTCATGGCGCTACGCCTCCTTCCTGATCTCGTAGTCGGGCAGCCATTCCTTCAGGCGCGGGTCGGACGCGTCGTAGATGATCTCGGTGCCGTCCTCGGGCGCGCAGGGGACCACCTTGCCGTCCGGGCAGTTCTCGGGCGTGGCCTTGTAGATCTTCACCGGCACGCCACGCATGTGCGACGAGCCGATATGTTTGTCCCGCCCATGCGGATCCCAGATGCAGTCGATGCACGAGAGCGTGAACCCGTGGGTGGGCGCGGGCAGCTCGGGGAACCACCAGGCATGCTCGGCGTTGGCCCACCCCTTCGCAATGCCGTGGTAGAGGTCGACCACCTGGCGCACCTTGCCCCACTGCGTCTCGATCCAGGCCCAGTCGCCCTGCTCAAGCCCCAGTTCCGCAGCATCCTCCGGGTTCACCTCCAAACGCGGTGCGGGCCACAGCTCCCGGCACCACGGCAGCTGCCGGTGCTCGGAGTGGAAGTACACCGGGATGCGGCGTCCCGTGGTGAGGATGATGGGGTACTCGTTCATGTCCACGTTGCCCTTGGGGCCGGACGCAGGCTCGTCGTAGTGCGGCAGCATCTCGTGAATGAGGTCGTACTTACCTGGGTTGAACTCGTTGGCGCGATCGACGGCGTACGCTTCGAACAGCATCGGCCAGAACTCGGCCAGCGCCGTGGGCGTGGGGAAGCCGAAGTTGTTCACCGGCTCGCCCGCCTCATCGCAGGTGAACAGCTTGCCCGTGCAGGCGTCTTTGCCCATGCGCATCCAGCCTGTTTCAAACCGGCGATAGGTGCCCCATCGGTCGGGTTCGATCTCCTTGGCGTTGATCCAGCCGTTTTCCTGATAGTAATCGGAAAACTCCTGCCACGACTTCCACGTTACCTTGGGATTGGCGGCGCTGTTGGTCGCAAACCACTCGTCCATGCGATCATCGCAGTATTCCGGGGCCGGCTGCGTTGCATCGACGAGCGAATTCCACGTGCCGTTCGGCCCGCCTACCGCATCGAAGATCAGGCGGCTGATATCGTGGTCGAACTTGGTGTCGCTTGGCGGCTCCACGCAGCGCACCGTTGCCCCAATGCCGCCGGAAGCGCCTTGCGACACGCGGATGTTGTTGATCTCCAGCCAATGCTGGCACGGCAGCAAGATGTCGGCCATCTCGGTGCCGGGATGGTGGAACATGTTGATGTCCACCCAGAAGTCGAGCTTCGACATGCCCTCCCACGCCAGGTTGGCGTTGGACATGTTCATAAACGAGCCAGACTCGTTGATGCCACCTTTCAGCGGGTACGGGTTGCCATCGATGCACGCTTCCCAGATTGTTGTGGCGTCGGCCCATTCGTTGTAGTACGCCGTAAGCGGGAACTCCTCGGCGCCCACCATGTTGGAGAGCGTCTCTATTTTGTCCGGCAGATTGGTTGGATCGGGTTCCACGCCTTCAACGGGAATCACGCCCAAAGCAACAAGCTGGGCCTTCACTTCCTGCGGCATGTTGGAACCGGGCACCGACGTGGCCTGCTCGTCCAGGGGAGAGCGCGTGAGGCCGCGGTTGCCGGCGGGGCCGTCCAAGTTGCCTGTCATGTACATGAGGTGGATGACCGAGCGCACCGTCTGCGTGCAGTTGCCAATCTGGTCGGGCGCAAGGTTCAGGTGGATGCCGCCGTTGCCGTAGGTTTGCCCTTCGGGGCGCGTCGCCCACGCAAGGCACGCCTCCTCCACGAGCGTCGGATCCAGCCCGGTGATCTCCTGGCACCACTCGGACGTGCAGTCGGCCACCGATTCCTCCAGATAGGCCCACACCGGTTTGGCCGTGTGCTTCGTGCCGTCGAGCAGCGTCACCTCGTGCGACTCGCGCATGTCCAGGTCGATGCCCGCGTCGATCAGCTCGTCGTACGAAAGAGGCGGCAGATAGCCCTCTTGGGACGTGCCCTCGTACACCACGTCCATCTGGTCGCGTGTGGGCGCCACGTGGTTGCAGCCTTCCCACTGGGTGGTGTCGACATCCCAAAACACCAGGCCACCCGCACCGTCGTTGGCCAGCTTGTTCCACGCGTAGAACTTGCGGGGGCTGCCGCCTTCCACCACGTCGGACTCTTTGAGCAGGCGCGTTTTCAGCTTCGTGCCCGCAATGTCCGCCGGAGGCGCGGGAGAGTCCGCCGTCGAACCCGCCATAGGCGACGACAACTCGAAGTAGCGCCCGCCCGTAGGCTCCATGTCCTCCACCACGAGGAAGCTCGCGTTGGTCCAGCGCTTCACGAACTCCCAATCCACCAAGTCGTGCTTGATAATGATGTGCTGCCAGCACAAAGCCAGCGCGCCGTCGGAGCCGGGACGCAGGTTCAGCCAGTAATCGGCCTCCTTGCCCGAACCGGAAAGCCGCGGATCGATGCAGATGTGCACGTCGGCCTCGGTCATCTTGTCCACGAGGTTGCGGCAGCTGTCGTCGTAGTTGGAGTTCTCGGGCGCGGTGCCCCACTGCACGTACACGCGCGGCCCGTCGCGCAGAGCCATCCATGGCGCGCCGTCCACCGAGCTGATCCAACCCATCAAACGCCGCGGCCCTTTGCAGATCTCCGAGGCCAGATGCGCGTTGGGCGTGTCGAACAGCCATTTGTAGAAGCAATACGGCGCGTACACCCACTGGCGCGACGTGCCGCACATGTTGAAGATGGCCTGCCCGCCGTAGCGCTCCATGATCTCGTTGAACTTTTCCCCAATGGTCTGCATGGCCTCGTCCCACGAGATGCGCACCCAGCCCGGGTCCTCGCCCTTGGGGTTCGTGCGCTTCATGGGGTGGTAGATACGGTCGGGGTGGTACGCCGCTTGGATGGACGACTGCGACTTGCCGCAGCAGTTTCCGCTCGACTGGAACGACGACTGGTCGCCCTCCACCTTCACGGCGCGCCCGTCCTGGACCGTCACCCACACGCCGCACTCCATCTTGCCGCAGCCGCGGCAGCACGTGCGCACGCGCTTAACCTCGCCGCCGCGCGCGGCGGCTCCGGCGTCTTGCGCAAGCGCCCTGTTCGGCGCGACGGCGGATGCGCACGCAAGCGCCGCACCCGTTGCAGCCGACAGCTTTGAAAACGCGCGGCGCGTCAGATTGAGCCTGCCCATGCTTCCTCCTCCTATCCTGCTCTCGTCCTTTCGGGGAGCGGCGCAACCGCCCCCTCTCCTGCCGCCCAGTCTGCCCAAAACGCAAGGGCGACGCATCATGCGTTTTGTCGAAAAAGCCGCCGCACAGGATGGCGGAAGCATCATGCGTTTACCATGATTTTTGAAAAAGTCCTGATGAGGTGCTTTTATTAGTAAAATACATAAATACTTAGCCTCCCTCTGTCAACTTACGAGCGTGCTATCATCCTTTCATGGGGTCATCAAACCGGGGAGGAAAACGAGCATGGGGCAGGAACGCAAGCCTTTTGCCATAGCGCGCGAGCGTATGCGCGGCCTGTCGTGGAAGAACTTCTTCGGCCTGCGCACCATCGGCTTCGCCCTTGCCCGCAGCTGGGTCTATCTCATGTTCTTGGGAGCCGCCGTCAGCTTCGTCACCTGGGACGGCCAACCCGTGCCCGGCATCATATTCAACGGATCGACCATCGCCTTGTGCGCCACGCTGTTCACCAGCGCGTTTCTTGGGGAACGGCTTGAAACGCTTATGAAAGGATGGGCGTGGCGACTGTCCGGGCCGGCGCTTACCGCCGTTGGCACGCTGCTCGTTGCCTCGATGACGCTGCCCGACGCGCCGCAGGCGCTGCTGGGAGCCTTGGGGGCGCTGTGCACCGGAGTGGGGTCGGGCCTGATAGACCTCGGATACGGCGAGGTGTACCGCAACGTGGACCCGCAGAAGACCGCATTCGAGGCGCCGTTTGCCTTTTTCCTTGCCGCTCTGCTGTTTCCGCTGGTCATGTCCTTGCCGTCGGTAGCGGCATGCATAGTGGCATCATGTTTGCCCCTCGCATCGGGCTACATCTTGTTCGTGCGCTTGAAAGCGTGGTCGCCGCGTCTTGCCGCAGCCGTGCGACCGGTGGGCATTCGCCTGGGAAGGTTCTCGTGGAAGATCGGCGTGTGCGCCTGCCTGATCGGGTTGGCCGACGGCGTGGTGCGCGCAGTGTTCATCGCAGCGAACGAGGCGCCCGTGGAGCGCTTCTACCTCTATCCTCTTGTCTGGGCCAGCATTCTCACCATGGGCATCATCTACGGCTGCGTGCTGTTCTCTCGCGAGATAGGATTGCGGCAGGTGTACAAGTCGGTGATGCTGGTCATGGCCGTGTTCTTCATGCTATTACCCGTGTTCACCGGGCTGTCGGACGTCGAGAGCAGCATTGCGCTGGCAGGCTACGGCACGTTCAACGTGCTCATCTGGGTGCTGTTGGCCGACATCTCGTTCAACTTCCGGTTCTCGTCCATCACGGTGTTCGGCATTGGCTGGGGCATGATCACGCTCGGCGTGCTGCTGGGTTCGATGGCGGGCCAGGCTATCTGCCTGCTGGCCCCGTTCGCGCCGCAGACGCTGTCGCTTGTCGCGCTTCTGGCGACGCTTGCCATCCTGGTGTCGTACATGTTCGTGTTCCGCGAAAGCGACCTCATCGCGCTCACGAAGCCCGACGACGCGCAAGGCGACGCGCAGAACGATGCGCAGGAGGGGGAGCCGCGCAAACGACGCTTTCACGACCGTTGCCAGGACGTGGCCGTCGAATATCGGCTCTCGCCCAAAGAAACCGAGATCATGATCTTGTTTGCGAAGGGCCGCTCAAGCGCGCGCATTCAGGAGGAGCTCTATCTGTCGCGCGGCACCGTGACCACCCATCTGCGCCACATCTACCAGAAGATGGACGTGCACAGCAAGCAGGAGTTCCTCGACGTCATCGAAGGCCGCAGAGGCTGACGCCAGCAGAAGCGACGCGTTGGCCCTCACGCCCTAACCAGAGCCAGCACGTCGCGCGGTGCGAGAGCCGCAACGGGCGACCTGCGCAGAAGATCCTTGTCGGAAGTGACCAGAAGATCGGCTTTCGCGCGTTCGGCGGCAGCAAGAACGAGGTTGTCCTCGAAATCCGGATGAACGGCGCGGTATTTCACTGCGAGCCAGAAATCGGATTGATCAACAGGCACAAGCGCGGCGATGTCTCCCATCGAGCGGATGCAGCCCCAGGCGTACTCGCTGATGGCAGCCGCAGCGGCGGGGGTGATTTCGCGGCCGTCCTCGCGCAACCTGCGCTTCTCCCCCCACTCCAACACATAGTGCAGGTCCTTCACCGATGAGGCGGCGTACAGAAGCGTCGCCTCCTGCTCTGTTGCCCAGCTGACAAGCTCCATGGCCTCGCGCCGCCCCGGCCGATCGCCGGCGAACAGATCAAGCCACACATTGGTGTCGAGCAGCAACTTCGAAGGCGCCGCCGTCATAAGAGCCCCTTCTCTTCCCAATGCCCCAGCAGGGCTTGACTGCGCAGCTCCTTGTAGGGAAGATGCGCAACGGGGTTGTTTGTCGAAGGCCCGACGACGGCCTCAAGCTGCTCCCGCAATTCGTTCATACGCCGAAGCGCCGCCTTCTTTGACGCGATGCGCGTTTCCCGCCCTGGGTCATGTTCGCCTTCCATCTGCTGCAGCAAGCTGCGCACAACCTGCGGCTCATGGGCGTGCGCCGCCGCAAACGCCCAAATGGTGCGAACCGTCTGCGTGGGCGAATAGCCGGCTTCAAGCAGCACAGCATCACCTCGCTCCTTCGTGCGCGCATCAATGCGCACATTCATCTGCATCGCTGCCATGCACGCCTCCTCATCCTCAGCAAGATAATACTATCAGTATAGCATATTCTATAAAGCGCGATAGCTTCTATGCAAGAGAGGCACCCCGAACGGAAGCAGAAGGCACGCGAGAGCCTCAAGCCCCCGAGCGGAAGCGGCGCGCACAAACGCAGAAGCGCTCCGAGCGGAAGCAGCCTTCCCGTTTGCAAGGGGGATTGGGGAGGGAAAGGCCGCACCCGCTCGGAGCGCTTGGGAGATGCATCCGCAGGAGGACGGGCGCACCCGTTCGGCTCCCGCGGATGCGAGGGGGTGAATGCTAGTAGAACATGAACACGGAAAGGCCCAGCTCGTAGAAGACCACGCGGAGCGCGACCGCCCCTGCGAGGGCGCATGCCACGGCGACGGCGCCCCAGAGCCTCCAGTTGCCGGTCTTGCGGCCCATGAGGGCGGCGACCAGCGGGGCCAGGCCGCCGACCGCCACGGCGCCCGCCCAGAGCAGCGGCGCCTGGGCGGCCACGGCGGCCGCGGCGTCGGCCATGCCGGCCGTGGGGCGCGTGGGGTCGAAGTAGAAGCCCACCTCGGCGAAGGAGCCCGCGCTCGCCTGCAGGGAGATGGCGAAGGCCACGGCGGCCGCGGCCGCGAGGGCGGTGCCGGCGAGGGCCGGCAGGCCTGCGGGCGCGACGTCGTCGCCCGCCGCGGCCATGATAAGCGCCATGGTACAGGGGCCGAGGGCGCAGGCGTTGCCCAGCACGTAGAGGATCCAGAGGACGCTGTCCCACGCGGGGCGGGCGGCCATCATGTAGGAGTGGGCCATCACCGCGACGAGCGCGGCGCACACGGCGACCGCCACCCAGCACAGCCACTTCGGCACGGTGGCCCCGTCGTCCGAGCGGCGCATCACCACCAGGTAGGCGATAGCCACGACCGCGAGCACCACAATCGCTATCAGCTC
>DXCU01000080.1 GCA_019115845.1 Candidatus Rubneribacter avistercoris
CTCCTCGGGAGGAATGACCGAGTTGTCGCAGCGGCCGATGATGACGCGCTTCAGCGGATCCCAGTCGTTCCAAGAGTTGACTATCTTCGCCATGACAGTCTCCTTTCTCCGGCAGCGCCCCATGCGCTGCCAAAAGATTCGAGGTGGCCGATCCACCTCTCCATACACGCATTCTGATATGCGGTCTCTGTGGATTCGAGGGTCGCGAGAGCTAGGCTGTTGCGCATTGATTGAACGATAAGGGCATATTGTCCGAAGATAGAGACGATTGCGGTAGAAAGTCTGATTTGACGAACGAAATAGGTAGAATGTTGCGTTTTTGAGGGGAGGGGAGCGCGTTATGTTTTGCTCGACGAAACGAACCCGTTAAAGTTTCACGTTTCAAACACCGAGCCAAGGAGGTGCCCATGCTACCGGATTTGACTCACAGCCAGGATATCTTCGACTCGCCGGAGCTTCGGACGAAAATGAAGATCCTCCACGCCGTGGACAAATCGCTCGACCGCATCACCATTTCCGAGATATGCCGCAACGCCGGGATATCTCGCCAGACGTTCTACCGGCACTTCAAGAGCAAGTACGACATTCCCTGGTGGCACTCCATATTCTGCCGCCAGTTCTACCTCAACGAGATAGGGAGGACCATCGACTGGAAGACCGGCTACTACCACCATCTGAGGCTCATCGCGCAGGAGCGCGACTTTTACCGCAAGTCCATCCAGTACAGCATCAACACGCCGTTCGGACAGACGGTGATGCCGGAGAACCGCAAGACCGTCCTTTTGGAGACGCTCGAGCGCTACCGCCGCGTGACCGTGAACGACAACATGCGCTTCATCGTGGAGGTGTTCTCCAAGCTGGAGTGCGAGGTTTTGAACGACTGGTTCCGATCGGACGCGCCCACGGACCTGGTGCGCTGGACCGACGATCTGGTGAGCCTGGTACCCGACAGGCTCTACCGGGCCCTGCGCATCGACGAGCCGGGGTCGACGTAGGATGGGAGGATGCCGGGCTTTTCGGCTGCGGAGGCGCGGCCTCCCGCTCGGCCGGCGGGACAGGCGCCGCCGGCCGAGCGGGAGGCCCTCTTGAGACGAAAAAGGGCCGTCGGGTGATCCGACGGCCCGGGCGCTTCGTGGAGCCAGCGACAGGATTCGAACCTGCAACAGGCAGTTTACAAAACTGCTACGCTACCGTTGCGTCACGCTGGCGCGCTTTTTCCGCGCGGAGGTATTGTACAACAAGCGCTGCCCCGTGTCGCGCAAATCGGCTGCGATGTTTCTGTGGGGGGGCTTGCGAGGGGCGCGGGCCTGCCGAGAGGGCCTGCGGCTTGCCCGCGGCTCCCTCATGCGCCTTGTCCCATCTTCTCCCTTACGGGGGCGGGAAGCTCGTCGAAGGGTACCTCCTCCCAGCCCACCACGCCGCGCAAGGGCTTCGTCTCCAGGTCGAGGTAGGCTCCCTCGCGCAGCACGCGCTCCGTTTGAAACGTCGCCTCCGTCGGGGCTCCGTCGGCCGAGAAGCCGTCCAGGCGGTACTCGTGCTCCATGCCGGCGCGCGGCTCGATGGCGGTTGCGCGGGCGTTGTCTATCCGGACGTAGACGTGGCCGGGCTTCCCGTAGAGCGCCCATCCGGCGAGCGCGGCCAAAACGGCCAGGGCGAGGGCCGCCGCTCCCAGCCCGACAAGCCTTTTCGCTCGGCTGCTCATGCGCATCTCCTCTCTGCTCTGCGTGTCTCGCCGCGTCCCTTCCGGCGCGGCGCGCCTCCCAGTCTAGGGGGCCTGTCTTGCGTGCGGCTTCTTCCTTCCTTGCGGGTTCCTTACGATTGCGGCGAGGCGTGCGCTACAATGGCCAAGGAGTCGAAACCGATGCGAAGGAGGGAGGACGGACATGGCCGCACGCGAGGAATCCCGCCCTCCCCGTCCCGCCAACCCCTCCATTCCCGGGGAGCTTTCGCAGGTGGGAAGCCTAGCTCGCTGGGTGGCGCAGGCCGATGGGGACCTTCAGGTCGCCCATGTGCTGCTTTCGGGGGACGCGTGTTTCGGGGAGGACTTCGGGCTGCTCGAGCTGTCGGGGTCCCGCGTGGAGGGCTGCTCGTTTGCGGGATGCTCCTTCGATCGCGCCGCGTTCTCCGACGTGGCGTTTGCGAACTGCGATTTCTCGAACAGCTCGTTTTCGGAGGCAAATTTCAGCCGCTGTGCGTTCTCGTCGTGCAAGTTCGCGGGGGCCGATTTTAGCCAGGCGGTTCTGGCGCGCGTGGAGGCGGGCGACTCCTCCTTCGCGTACGCGTCGTTCGAAAGGGCGCGTTTGGAGGACTTTCGGGCGATGGCGACGGATTTCTCGTACGCCGACTTCGCCGAGGCCCGTCAGAAGCGCACGGCTTTCGCCGATGCGCGTTTCGCGAAGACGAGCTTTTTCCGCATGGGTTTGGACGGGGTGGATTTCACCTCGTGCCGACTGGAGGGCATCGTGCTGTCCGATTCCATGGGCGAGCTGCGCGGATGCGCCATGGACCTGTACCAGGCGGCCGGTATTGCGCGCAGGCTCGGCGTGATCGTCAGGGAGTGAGGGCGCGGGGCGCGCCTGGCCGGGCGCGCCCCGCGCATGGGACCGGGCGGCGCCCCCGCGCTAGGCTGGGCGGAGCGCGGCGCTCAGGAACGCGGCGTGGACGGCGCAGCCGGCGTCCAGCTCGGGGTGGAAGGCGAGCGCCCATTGGGCGCCGCAGCGCACCGCCACTATGCGGCCGTCCACCCGCGCGAGCACCTCGGTGCCCGGACCCGCCTTTTCCACGTACGGCGCGCGGATGAACGTCATGGGCACGCGCCCGACGCCCGCCAGCTCGCCCTCGGCGCGGAAGCTTTCGAGTTGCCGTCCGTAGGCGTTGCGGCGCACGGTCATGGGGACGGTGGCCAGGTGCGGCCCGTCGCCCTGCGCGATGCGCTCGGCCAGAAGGATCATGCCGGCGCAGGTGGCCAGCACGGGCAGGCCGCCGATGATGCGCTCGCGCAGAGGCTCGAGCATGCCCAGGTCGCGCAGCAGCTTGCCCTGCACGGTGCTTTCGCCGCCGGGGAGCACGAGCGCGTCGAAGGGCCGCTTCAGATCGGCGTGCTGGCGCAGCTCGACGCAGTCCGCGCCCGCTTGCGCCAGCTTGCGCTCGTGCTCGGCGAAGGCGCCCTGGAGCGCGAGCACGGCGACGACGGGGCGGCGGGACGGGCGCGTTTCGGCGGCGGTGCTGCGGTTTTGCTTGGGTGCGGCATCGCCGGTGGCCGGATGAAGCTGCTCCGACGCCGCGTCGGCGTCCGTCGGAACGCCCGTTTTCGCATCCTTGTCCGCGATTGCGCGTGCGCGCGCCGCCGGTTTTCCGCACGTCACGGCGCGCCTACTTTCCGCGCTCGGCCATGAGCACGTCGATCTCGTGCTCGTTGATGCCCACCATGGCCTCGCCCAAATTCTCGGAGAGCGCCGCCAGCATTTCGGCGTCGTCGTAGTTCGTCACGGCCTGCACGATGGCCCGCGCGCGCTTGGCCGGGTCGCCCGATTTGAAGATGCCCGAGCCCACGAACACGCCCTCGGCGCCCAGCTGCATCATGAGGGCGGCGTCGGCCGGCGTGGCCACGCCGCCGGCCGCGAAGTTCACCACGGGAAGCGCCCCCGCCTCGTGCACCTCGCGCAGCAGTCCCACGGGCACCTGCAGGCGCTTCGCCTCCTCGTACAGCTCGTCGCCGGCCATGCCGGCAACGGCGCGGATCTGGCTCATGATCAGGCGCATGTGGCGCACGGCCTGCACGATGTCGCCCGTGCCCGGCTCGCCTTTCGTGCGGATCATCGTGGCGCCCTCCGCAATGCGGCGCAGCGCCTCGCCCAAATCGCGCGCACCGCACACGAACGGCACGGCGAACGCGTTCTTGTCGATGTGGCGGACGTCGTCGGCGGGGGAGAGCACCTCGCTCTC
>DXCU01000081.1 GCA_019115845.1 Candidatus Rubneribacter avistercoris
CTCAGCCCGTCACCAGGTCGATGAGCTCCTGACGGGAGTGCACGCCCAGCTTGGCGTAGACGTGCTTGGCGTGGGTGGCCGCCGTTTCCCGGGAGATGACCAGGGCGTCGCGCACGTAGGGCACGGAGCGCCCGCGAGCCAGAAGGTCGAACACCTCCGTCTCGCGCGGCGTGAGGCCGCCGCCTGCGGCCAGCTCGCGAATGCGCGCGGTGAGGTCGTCGACCTCGGCAGCCTCCTGCGCCGCAAGCGCCGACGCGGATGCCAGCCCAGGCGCGGCAGCACCCCCCTCCTCGGCAACGGATGCCCGCTTATCCGAGCACGAGCCGAACGAGAAGCTGCGTCCGTCGTTGAGCACGAACATGGTGGACACCACCAAAAGCGCCATCGACACGGCCGCCACCTGGTCCACGCCAAACGCACCCGCCGCCACGCCCGCATCCGCGAACGCGATGGCCAGCACCCCCAGCAAGTCGCCCAGATGCACGAAGATCCACCCCAGACCATACGACTGCACCGGCGTCGCCGCGCCCTGCACGGCGTAACGCGCAAAGTACATCTGCGTGATCAGGCAGAACGCGAAGCGCGCCGCGATGGCCACCATGTAGGCCGCATACGCGCCCGTGCCGTCGCCCAACACGATGAGCGCGGCGAACCCGATGACGAGCGCCGGGCACATCCACCGGTACAGAAACGACAGCGACACCCGGCGCGGCCCCGCCGTAGCCGACAGCCCCACCGCCAGCATGAACGCGATGCTCGCAAGAAACGCCGCCTGCACCTCGGGCGCGTTCTTCGCAGCCGGAGCCCAAAACGATCCTTCCAAGCACACGAACAGACACGCCGCCAGAATGCCGAACCCGGCGCGGCCCATTGCGGCGAACACGCGCGAAAGCCCCGTCCGCGCATCGTCATGCGCCTGGGCGTACGCGCGCCGCTCGGCCGGCCCCAGGTACTCGCCCGCCGCGTCGCCCCCTGCGACATCGCGCCACGAAAGCGCCAAGCACAGCCCCGACACCAGCGGAAACGCCGTCACCACCGCAAGCGTCACCCACCCGTCCATGGCCGACACCAACAGCACGAGCACCGCCGCCAGCACAGCCGAGGACGGCGCGAGGAACTCCGTCTCCTCCTGCGTGACCTTCGCGTAGTACTCGCCCCACATCACCCACATAAGGCCGCTGCCGAACCCCGTGAGCACCGCGCCCGCCACGAACAGCGCCGCCGTCGCGAACAAGTCGGGCAGCTCGCAAAACAGAAGCGGCGTGGAAACGGCCGTGGCCATTGGCGCCACCCAGAACAGCGCCGGATGGCGGACGGGCGACCCCAGCCGTCGCTCCAACCCCACGACGAGCGCGAGCGTGACCACCGACATGGCAACGGGAAGCCCCGCGAACAGCAGGTGCCACCCCATGCCCATCGCCAACGCCTCGGCCTGCGCGCCCGTGCGCCCGCCTGCCGCATCGGTGTAGAACACGCAGAACACCCAGGCCAGAAGAAACGCCCAGCCCAAACGCCGCAACGGCGCGAACCGCTCGGCCGTCGCCAAAAACGCCGAGGTCGCCTGCGCCGTCCTGTTGCCGCCCGACTTGCCCACGAACCCTCCTCCCCACTCCACGGAAGCAAAACGCAGCGAGGCCGAACCTACGCGCCACCCGAAACGGGCGCCGAGCAGCACGCACGCCTCCCTGCCTGCTGTGGCTATTGTGAAAGGGGATCGCACATTAGTCAATTGCATGCAGCCGCCCCGCGCACCGCCCACAATCGAGCGCTTGAGAAACGCCGTCCATCTCAGCCCTCTCCGGTTCGTCCGCTTGCCTTTTCTTCGTGCCTGCGTGCAACAACCCGCTCTTAGCGCTCTAAAAACCACTTCCACGCAGGCAATGGCGTAATCGGCTCGTCATTGAACGCGAAATGAAACACCCGGTTGCGCGGCACACCTGATCGCACCAGCTCATCCATGAGTTGGTAGAGGAAAAACGTCTTCCCGCAACGGCGCACCCCCACGACTGAGGTGATAACGTTGTTGCAACTCGGCTCGGGAAGACTGACCAACAACTCCTCGCGCGGAACGTACGCCGGAAGCTCAAAGTCCAAATACTCAGCAACCAAAGATTCATATGCCATGTTCATACCCAATCTTATTCAAAATTCGAAGAAGATTGAAGCATATCTTATTCCGATTACGAATAAGATATGGCATGAATGACAAGCAGTTTCTCCGATAATTATGCAAGAAACGCAGAATTCCACACTTCAGCCACTTCGACGCAAGAGGCTTTGCAGGGTGGAACGCTCCTGCTTTCGCCCATGACCGCAGCGCCACCCCAACCGAAGCGAATGCGGAGCAGGATGCGGCTTACCGCTCGTTCTCGCTGATGACGAGCGTACTCTGGTCAGACAAGAGCGTGTAGGTGAAATCGGCGGCCACCTTTGCGACGGTGTGGACGTCGGTTTCACAGCCCTCCATGAGCCAGAACTTCGCCAAACCCAGCTGGGCGTACACGACATAGTTCGCCAACAGCCTGAACCGCAGGCGCGCAGCGGCCTCCGACTGTCCCCGCGCAGGGCGGAAGGAGTAGCGGCCGCAGAACAGGGAGACGCGCATATCCTGCAGCTCCCGCTCGAAGGAGGGGATGCCATGCCGCCCGAGCATGGCGGAATAATACTCGGCGTGATCGGCGAAATGCGAGTAGAACAGCAAGCAGCGCTGCTCGACCCCCGTTCTTAGCGACGCATCGGGATAGACGATCCCTCGCCGCCTCTCGGCGTACTCGTCCATGACATCCTTCGCTATATCGGCAAGCACGTCGGCGGTTGTCGGATAGTGGCGGTAGAAGGTGACTCGCGATATCTCGGCGCGACTTGCGATGTCGGTCACCGTGATGCCCTGGAAGTCCGTTTCCCGCATGAGATCGAGAAGGGCCCGCTTGCAAGCCCTTCTCGTGCGCGTCGATCGCATGTCCTCCTTAGAAGCGCCCATGGAATGCCCCCCTTCAACCCGAGAAACATTACAGATGCCGGCTCCCCTGTTTCGTTTGTGACAATTCTCGAATTCTTGTAAATCACACCGGCACCGTTGCGCGGGTATCTTTCTTTCGGGCCCAAAGATCACATCGCAAGAGAAAGGTTACCATGTCGGAGCAAAAGACCTATCTCGGAATCATGAAATTCATGAAGTGGATTCCCGGCGGCACGTTGATTGTCCCCATGCTCTTGACCGCCATCATCAACACCGTCTGGCCCGATGCGCTCAGCATCGGCGGAACCACCACGCCGCTTTTCAAGAACGGGAGCATGGCCATCATCGGCTTCATCCTGTTCTGCAGCGGCGCGTCCATCAACCCGAAGATGCTCTACGAGCTCTTCAAGAAAAGCGGCGTGTACTTCGCCATGAAGATCGGGATCATGGTGGTCGTAGCGGCCATCGCGCAATACCTCCTGCCCCCGGTGATAGCGTTCGGGGTGCCGGCTGCAGTGTTCTTCGCCATCATGACCAGCACCAACCCCGGCACGTACCTGGAGCAGATGGAACGCTACGGAACCGACCTCGATCGCGCGACGTTCCCGCTGGTGCACTTGTCCACCACCGTTGCCGTGCCCGTGCTGGTGTACGGGTTGGTGGGCGCCGGCGCGGGCGACTTCGACGGCATGGCCATGTTGGCCCTGTTCGTCCCGTTCCTCGTCGGTTTTCTCCTGGGCAATCTGGACCCGGCTTTCGCCAAGTTCTTCAAGCCCGGCGTGAGCTTGATGATCCCTGTGCTGGGCGCGAACTTCGGAGCGAGCATGAACCTGGTGGACGCCGTGGTGAACGGCGCGGTTCCCGGCATCATCATGTCGGTGCTGTACCTGGTGGTGGTGCTGGGGCTGTTCTTCCTGGTGGACAAGCTCGTGCTCAAGCGACCTGGCTACCAAGGCGTCGCATGGTGCTCGGTGTCCGGATCCTGCGCTGCCATACCACCGCTGATCATGGCCGGCAACCCGACGCTTGAGGCCTTTATACCCGTCGGCGTCGCCATGGTGACCACGGCCACCATCGTCACCAACCTCATCATGCCCCTGGTGAACAAGAAGATCGTCGCCACGTGGGGCGATGCGAACGGCGACCGGCACCTTCCAGCCAGCGCCGCCGGCGAGGCCCCATCCGCACGCTCATCAAACCCGTCGGGCCAAGCCTGACAAGCAAACCCCCGCAAAACCCATCGAATGAAAAGGAGAATCATCATGAAAACCATCAACTGCCACACCCATTTCGTCCTGCCGGCGTACTACGACGCGGTGGTGAAGCACGGAGCCGACAAAGAGGACGGCTTCCCCATGCCGACGCGCTGGACGATAGAGGAAAACGTCGAGTTCATGGACGAGGTGGGCGTCGATGTGAGCGTGCTGTCCCTGTCCACGCCGCATCCTCACTGGGGAGACGATGCCGAGTCGCGCGAGCTGTGCCGCAAGATCAACGAGACGATCGCGCAGGAGATCGCCAAATTCCCCGATCGCTTCCGCTTCATGGGCGCCCTGCCCCTGCCCGACATGGAAGGCTCCATCGCCGAGGCGCGCCACGCGCTTGACGACCTGGGCGCCGTCGGCGTGAAGGTCCCCAGCAACGCGCAGGGTGTTTACCTGGGCAACGAGAGCTTGGAGCCTTTGTGGGCCGAGCTGAACGAGCGCAAGGCGGTTGTGTTCATCCACCCGTCCCGCCCGCCGCGCCTGACCGAGGGCGTGTTCACCTCAGGTCCGATGCCCGTGTTCGAATACCTGGTGGACGAGACGCGCACGGTGGTCGACCTTTTGTGCGCCGGCGTGCTTGACCGCCATCCGAACGTGAGGTTCATCCTCCCGCACGTCGGCGCCTTCATGCCCACCGTGGTCGACCGGCTGGCCCGCATTTCGAAGCACCTCGTGGAGACGGGCTTCATGAAGGAGGAGGCCGACATCTACGGCGGCATGTCCAAGATCTACGTGGACATCTCGGGCGACGTGCTACCGCGCAACTTCGACAACCTGATGACGCTCGTCAAGCCCGACAAGGTGCTGTTCGGCCTGGACTATCCGCACACCAAACGCGCAACGCTGGTCAAGAACGCTCCTGTGGTCAAGGCGTTTTTGCACGAGAAATACCCGGACGCCGCCGACATGATCCTCGGCGGGAACGCGCAGCGGCTGTTCGATCTGGCATAGGCTGCGCACGCGCAGGCGGGCGAAGGCGGCAAGCGGCCCCTTCGCCCGCGCCGTCCGAGCGCCGATTCGGCCTTCGCCGCCGGACCGGCCATCCTCCGCTGTTAAACCACCGTTGACACGAACCGGTGTTTGCCGGATCTCGGGCCGGGCCTTCCCTGGTCGGGCGCCGGGCAAGGCCCTCCCCGCCTGACGGGTGGGGCTTTGCCCGGCGAACCGGCCTGGCCTATGTCAATCCTGGTTTAACAGCGAAGGCCATCCAAATTGGCGAGAAATAACCGAAATCGGAAACTCGAAGGGCGACAACGTTTCAACCTCTCGGTAAAACGCCTGATCGTACGCCCGCATCGACCGTGTCCGGCTCTCGTTCGAGGATGACAAAGCCGAGAACTTTCCGATTTCGGTTATTTCTCGCCATCAGGAAGCTTCTCTCCGTACGCATCTACGGCCTCGCCGTCTCCGAACGACAACCACCCCGGCAAATCGTCAATTTAGACCCTTCGCAACGCTCCAGCATAATGACACGCGAAGATCGTGTGACCCGCCCTCCGCTTTACCCTGCCTCCTTCGCCCGCACCCTACCCTGCTGAACACATGACCAGGCGCTTGACATGCTCGCAGTATTCGGGGCGCACAAGGTAGTAGGCGTAGGCTTCTAGTACGGTGGGGAAAGGGGCGCTGCGGCCAACGATTTTGAAGTTTTCGATGTGGTAGATGTCGTGCACGGCGCGCGCTTCCTGGTCGGGGGTTGCGGTTAGATTTTCAATCCTTGATTGAATTTTTAAGTTGAACACCTGTCCAGTTTAACCTTGCAATTGGATGGGGCGTAAGCCCCCGCCCTCTGCGAAGGCCTTTTGGCCTGAGCATAGGGCGCTTTTCTTTTCGGAGCCGTTCT
>DXCU01000082.1 GCA_019115845.1 Candidatus Rubneribacter avistercoris
CCGCTGGTACCGGGAGGGGAGGCTGAAGGCGTTCGACGAGGGAGGGCGCAAGGTGTACGATACGATAGCCGGCCGCAGGAGGCGGCTGGGGCTGGCCGCCTAGGCCGTCCGGAAAAACGTCCGCACCCCCCCTGCGCCCTGCGTTTCGCGTGTTTTCCGCGTGCGCTGGGAGCGTCGCGTCAACGGTGGTTGGGCGGAGAGTTTGCGCCCTGGCGGCAGGATTTTACAAAAACTTGATTGCAACTTTGCGAAGTCCTGATATTGTTCTTCTGGCGTGTGTGCACGGTGTTTTCCGACGAGGGGGCTTCGCATGGACTACGATCTCGGTGCGTTCGTCGCTGCGTTTTGCAGCGACCCCGTTCTTGCGATCATCGTTTTGCTGACGTTGGGAGCCACGGTGGTCAACGGGGCCACCGACGCGCCCAACGCCATCGCCACGGTGGTGGGCACGAAGGCCATGAGGCCCACGCCCGCCATCGCCATGGCTGCGGTGTGCAACTTCGTCGGTTTGGTGGCCATCACGGCCGTCTCGTCGGCGGTGGCCGCCACCATCTTCAAGATGGTGGACTTCGGGGGCAACAACCACGCCGCGCTCGTCGCGCTGGCCGCGGCCATGGTGGCCATCATCGTGTGGGGCGTGGCGGCGTGGTACTTCGGCATACCCACGTCGCAAAGCCACTCCCTCATCGCCGGCATCACCGGCGCCGCCATCGCCTTGCAGGGGGGCTTGGGCGGCGTGAACGGGGCCGAGTGGATGAAGGTCGTCTACGGCCTGGTCATCTCCACAGTGCTCGGGTTCGGCACGGGATGGCTGTTCACGCGGCTCATCAAAGTGGTATGCCGCGGGGCGGAGCGAGCGCGCGCCAACCACTTCTTCAAGTGGGCGCAGATCGTCTCGGGCGCCGGCGTGGCCGTGCTGCACGGCGCGCAGGACGGGCAGAAGTTCCTTTCGCTGTGCATGCTGGGCATCATGCTTGCCATGGACGGCGCCGCCTACTCCGACGTGGTGTTTCCCTTGTGGCTCATCCTGCTGGTGTCGCTGACCATGGGCCTTGGCACGGCCGTGGGCGGCAAGAAGATCATCAAGTCGGTGGGCATGGAGATGGTGAAGATGGAGCAGTACCAAGGCTTCGCCGCCTGCCTGTCCGCCTGCTTCTGCATCGGGCTTGCCACGTTCACGGGCCTGCCGGTGTCCACCACCCACACCAAGACCACGGCCATCATGGGCGTGGGGGCCGAGAAGAGCCTGCGCAACGTGAAGTGGGGTCTTGCGGGCAGGATGGTGCTCACCTGGGTGCTCACCTTCCCCGGCTGCGGCTTGCTGGCGTTTTTGTTCACGCATCTGTTCCTCATGTGCTTCTAAGGCCGGTTTCGGGCCGGCCGCGCCCGCCCGCTTGGCGGTGAGCCTTCGTTTGGGTGCGCAGCGGGCTTTACGGGTCATCCCCGCCGCTTTGCCGCTTCGGACAGGACGCGCGGGGCGTCTGTTCGGAGCCAGAACCGCTGCTTTTTGTTTTGGAACTCGGTGGACAGAAGATTGAGCGCCACCAGGCGAACAAGGTCGCTGCGTGCGGTAGAGGTGGCGATGTCGAAGCGTTTTTTGTAGGAGGCCACGTCCACCATGCGCGCCGGGTCGTCGACCAAATCGGCAAGCAGCTGCTTTTGGCGGAGCGTGAGCCGTCCGTCTTGGGCGATGAGCTGTTTGCAGCGTTCGTCGACTTCGTCGATGTGGGAGACGATGCGCTCGACACGTTCGAGGCCGGCGTTGAGGAATTGGATGATCTGCTGGATGTAGGGCGTGCTGTCCACTCCGAACCGGCTTTCCACGATAGCTTCGCCGAAACGCATAGGGGCTTCAGGCGGCTCGATGAGCCGTCGCTCCCAGTCGAGCCTCATGCGCGACAGCGGTACGAAGCAGAGCGCCGGAACTCCGACGGCGTGGTACGACCGCCAACGGATGAGCATCTCCGTCAGCCCCGTAAAGCGCTCGAACGGAGCCGTGGCCCATATCGAATCGGCGTTGAGCAGCACGTCGAAGAGCGGATGAGGCCCCCAAGAGCACGGACTCTCGCAACTGTGCGCGATGAATTCCAAAATTCCGGCTTTTTCGGGCAACGCTATGGACATATGCGGCGTTGGCGGAGAGTACGGGCGAAGCTCGATCGTCCCGATGCCGTCTTGCAGATGATCGTTCAGGTGGCGGAACAGCTCTGCGCTCGCCGGCTCCGAAAAGTGGGCTTCGGCATCTTGCGCAAGGGAAATGGCGTTGGCGATGAGCCGCTCTTCGGCGGTTTCGGGCTGGCGTCCCTCGCACAGCAGTTCGCGAAGCGTCTCCCGCTCGATGCGAACTCCATCGCGAAACGCCGCTGCGTCCAGCTCTTCGATCACAAGCTGCTGGATGGCCGGCCGTGCTCTTAGACGAAAGAGCGAGAGGGAGAGCTGCGAGGAGCTGCTGCAGCGTCTGACCACGTCGTTGAGTCCCGCTATCACTGCCGGCGTCGTCACCCAGAAGCTCTGCCTGTTCGGCGGCACGTGCCCGTTGGGGCCTGACTCTCTTACGAGGGGCTTTCCCGCCATGCGCCTCACGAACGACACGAACTCCCACATGAACTCCGGGTCTAGGTCGTTGGGCATCCTGCCTTGGACGAAATCGTTGCGGTAGCAATAGATGTGCTGGTGCTCTTGGACGAACGCCATGAAGCCCTCGTCGTCCAGAAGTTCGAGAAATCGTTCGAGTTCGGCAGTGTCGAAATGGGCCATCGCAGCCTTGCTCCTCCCGTCGTTTCCTCGCAACAGTGTACTACAGCGCCGTTCTGCCTGGAGAGAAGCGTATGACGAAAATCGACAGGTAGTGCGTTTGGTCTTCGTGAACTGGGAAAACAATTGTTTGATATCGCGTTTGACCCACAGGGAGACGCGATTTTATGCTGGTCGGGAAGGGCCTCTGACACGAGGGGCGCGGCTGATCGACAAGGAGGAAGCAATGAAGCACGATACGGAGCGCGGTTCGGAAAGCGGCATGAGGCGGCGCGATTTCCTGAAGGCGGCGGGCCTGCTGGGTGCTGCAGCGGGGGCGGGCATGCTGGCGGGTTGCGCGCCCAAGAGCGCGGCCAGCGTCGCGGAGGCGAGCGCGGTCGGAACGGCGCGCGGGGTTGACCCTGCGAGCATCGAGTGGGAGTACGAGGCCGATGTCGTCATCGTCGGTTCGGGGAGCGGGGGCACGTGCGCGGCCATCGAGGCTGCAGAGGCCGGGGCCGACGTGATCATTTTCGAGAAGAACGAAGCTATGTACGGCGGAAACTCGGCGCTGTGCGGCGGCTACATGCTGGCGGCGGGTTGGTCGACCCAGGAGGAGCTTACCGGTTACGCGGGCGACACAGGCGAGGCGTTCGCCGATCAGATGCTGCGTTGGGCGCAGGGGCAGGGCAACCAGGAGATGATTCGCGAGGCGTGCTTGCGTTCGGGCGAAGCCGTCGATTGGATGATGGAGACGGGTCGCGTCTACGAGGGGGCGAGCCCTCTTGCCCCTGTCTGGTCGTGTGGCGATACGGAGGCCGACATCGTGCCGCGCTCCGTGTACAACCACAATGCCTACGGTGCGACCGAGGGCCACATGGCCACCTTGAAGAAGCGCATCGATTCTCTTTCCAACGTTCAGGTGGAAATGGGCTGCGAAGTGGCCCATCTCTTACAGAACGAGGAGGGCGCCGTTATCGGCGTGCAGCTTGCAGACGGGTCTTTCGCCAAGGCTCGCAAGGGCGTGGTCATGGCGTGCGCTTCGGTTGACAACAACCTCGAGATGTCGAAGGATCTGGGCCTCATGCAAAATGTGTGGGGCATGGCGCTCGAAGGTGCGGGGATGGCCAGCCCGAACAATCCCGACATGGACACGAACACGGGGGATGGAGTGCGCATGCTGCGCGAGATAGGGGCTGATCTCCTTTTGCAGCAAGCTGTGTGCATGAACGACATGATGTACGTGGGCGGCGTGAGCGACTGGGGCATGAGCGAGGCGCTGGGGAAGGAGGTCAACCAATACGATTCCACCAACCTTGACGCCATCTTGGTGGACAAGACGGGTCGCCGCTTCTGCCAGGACGATGCCGTGTGGGGCTACATCATCCATGAATGCGCGCAGGCCGCATGGCGGCAGGGCTTCAACCCCGACGATCCGTCGACGGGCTACATCTGGTACGTCTACGATGCAGCCGGTGCCCCGTTCTTCGAGATCAAAGGCCACACTCCCGACTCATGCGAAACGACGTTCTCCTCCGACACGGTGGAGGGCCTTGCCGAGCATATCGGATGCGACCCCTCGGCTCTTGCCTCGGAAGTGGCGAAGTGGAACTCCTTTTGCGAGGCCGGCATCGATGCGGACTTCGGACGCAGGGCGAATCTCGCCCCCATCGCAACGCCGCCGTTTTACTGCGACGTTGTGCGCCCGGGCCCCATGGGGACGTTCGCCGGAGCGAAGTCCAACGTCAAGGCCGAGATAATGGGTCTTGACGGCAATCCCATCCCGCGCTTGTACGGTGCGGGATGCATCATCGGGGGCAATATCTCGGGGCCGTTCTACGTCGGTTGCGGCTGGTCCATCACCAACACGGTCGTGTGGGGCCGCGAGGCGGGCAAGAACGTCGCCGCGCTCGATTCGTGGGAGTAGAAGGCGCAAGGCTCCCGTTCGTCTCCGGCGGACCTTCCTTCACAGGCTCGCCGGAGACGGTCCCTTCTTCCCTGCGGCTCGCTGTCTGCGCCCGCGCGCCGTCACCCGATGCGTTTCTCCATGATGTAGTCGTCCATGACAAAGCCGCCGCCGATGTCGGTTTCCACGGCGTCGATGGTGGCGAACCCCTTGCCTTTGTAGGCGCGGATGGCCAGGTCGTTGTGCTTGTTCACGGTCAAGTACATGGACACAAGCCCGCGGTTTCGGCACAGGTCCTCGTAAAAGCGGACGGTCTGGGAGGCGAAGCCGCGTCCGCGTTCGGGCGCGCGCAGGTAGATCTTCGAGATGAAGTAGCGGTTCGTCTCAGGCTCCGTGCGCCCGCCCGTGTAGCCGACGATGCGCCCGCCCTCCACGGCGCGCAAAAGCCAGTACTCGTAGCCGTGCTCGCGCATGTCGCGCTCGATGGCGGGCAGGCTTTGGAACCGCTCCACCATGTAGTCGGTCTGCTCCGCGCCGATGAGCGCCGGCCAGTACTCGTGCCATATCTCGTCGGCCAGCGCCGCTAAGCGCCCGCGGTCGTCGTCGGATTCCACCGGGATGAATTCAACGTCCATGCAGCCTGCCTTTCGTTTGCGTGTTTCCGTAGTGTAACGCTTGTGCTTCCTGTTTGTTGCCATCGTTTTCCGAGCGCATTAACTTTGGCGCATCCCGCCCCGCGCCGGCCCGAAGCCTGTCATGATCGAGGCGAGGAAGCGAAACGAAGCGAAAAGGAGGCAGGAACATGTTCGATGCAGGCTCGACGGGCTTCATGCTGGTGTGCGCGATGCTCGTCTTTCTGATGACGCCGGGGCTGGCGTTTTTCTACGGAGGCTTGAGCCGCCGCAAGAACGTGGTCAACACGATGGCGATGGTGTTCGCGGCCATCGGCATCGTGGGGATCACGTGGACGGCGTGCGGATGGTCGTTCGCGTACGGAGGGGACGGGTCGTGCCCCTTCTTCGGAGGCCTCGACCAAATCGGGCTTCTCGGAAGCGTGCAGGGGATGCTCGCCGAGGCCGCGGGCGAAACCGCCGACGCCGCATACCCCGGCATGGTGGACATCGCCTTCCAGATGGCGTTTTGCATGATCACCACGGCCATCATCACCGGCGCGGTGGCCGGCCGCATGAAGTTCGGCGCGGTGTGCGCGTTCTTGGCGGTGTGGACCGTGGTCGTGTACCCGCCGCTTGCGCACATGGTGTGGGGCGGCGAGGGCAGCCTGATAGGCGACATGATAGGTGCGCTCGATTTCGCGGGCGGCGATGTCGTGCACATCTCGTCCGGTCTCACGGGCCTTGTGCTCTGCCTGATGGCGGGCAAGCGGAAGGGTTTCGGCGTGATGAGCTACCGTCCGCACAACGTGCCGTTCGTGGCGCTTGGCGCGACGCTTCTGTGGTTCGGATGGTTCGGGTTCAACGCGGGATCGGCGTTCGATGCGGACGGGGTGGCCGCTCTTGCGCTCGTCAACACCGTGGTGGCGTCCGGGGCGGGGCTTGTGTCGTGGCTCGTGGTGGAGCGCGTGCGCGCGGGCAAGCCCACGCTCGTCGGCGCGGCCACCGGCCTGGTGGCGGGGCTTGTGGCCATCACGCCGGCCGCGGGCTTTGTGGAGCCGTGGGCGGCGGTCGTCATGGGCCTTGCGGTGTCGCCGGTGTGCTACTTCTTCATCTCGGCGCTCAAGAAGAGGATAGGGTACGACGACGCGCTTGACGCGTTCGGGTGCCATGCGGTCGGCGGCGTGACGGGAGGCCTTTTGACCGGCCTGTTCTGCGTGCCCGAGCTGTCGTGGACCGATTTCGGCGGCCTGCTCTACACAGGCGACCCGTCGCTTCTGATAAGCCAGACGCTCGGCATCCTGGTGACCGTCGCGTTCGTGGGCGCGGCCGACGTCGTGATCGCACTTGTCGTGAAGGCCCTGTTTGGAGGGAGCCTGCGCGTGAGCACGGAGGAAGAGGCCCAGGGCCTTGACGTGGCCGCGCACGGCGAGAGCGCGTATCCGGCCTATGTGGGACTTGACTAGCGCAAACCTTGAGGCGAAAGGAACCAAGCCATGAAGAAGATCACGGCCATCGTTCGACCGGAGAAGCTGGAGCCGCTCAAAGAGGCGCTGTTCGCCGCCCAGGTGTCCGGCATGACCATCTCGCAGGTGCAGGGATGCGGGCACCAGCACGGATGGAAGGAGTTCTACCGCGGGACGGAGGTTTTGCTGAACACGATTCCCAAGGTGAAGTTCGAGCTGGTGGTGGACGACGGGCAGGTGGACGCCCTGGTGGACCTCATCCAGAAGACGGCGCGCACCGGGGAGGTGGGCGACGGCAAGATATTCATCTTCCCGGTGGAGCAGGTGGTGCGCATCCGCACCGGCGAGACGGGGGGAGGGGCCGTGTGACGGCCTGAGATGGAGGACGCGTGTGCGACGTATGGCCGACGTGTGGCGATCCCGGCCTCTTCGGGCCGGCGGGCGGCGTGCATCTTGCCTTTTGCCGTTAACGATATATAATCCTATTTAATCTACGATACGGTTATGACACGGCAAGAGGCATACATGGCATCCAAGACAATCGACAAACAGGAACGTCCGACCACGCGCAACACCATCCAGCGCGCGCTCGTGCTGGAGGCGGTGCGGTCCCTGCGCTGCCACCCCACGTCGGCCGACGTGTACGAAGCGGTGCGCGAGAAGCATCCGAACATCTCCCGCGCCACGGTGTACCGCAACCTCGGCGTGCTCGCCAACCGCGGCGAGGTGACCCGCGTCGAGGTTCCCAACGGCGCCGACCGCTACGACTTCCGCATGAACCCGCATTACCACGCCACGTGCCGCGTGTGCGGCGGCGTGTTCGACATCGAGATGCCGCAGATGGACATCGCCGCTCGGGTGGTGGACGCCCACGGCTTCTCGATAGAGAGCGAGGAAGTGGTGTTCGGCGGCGTGTGCGAGGCGTGCCGCAGGGCGGCGCAAAGCGAGTAGCGCCCGACGGGGGCCGGCGGGGGCTGGCGGGTTGAAAATCTCATGCGCGCGGGCAAAAAGAGCATAAAGAGCGCGCGTTGGCATGCTATACTGATGCGGCTTGTAGGACGATCCTGCAGGCGTACGGTAATGTAGGCCCCCGAGACATGTTTTGTTGCGCAGCTGAACAGGCAGGCCGCTTGCACAAGCGAACATGGTTTTGTTAGCAATCAATCATGGCGAAGGGTCCCCGACGAGAAGGAATTGAAAGGGGTCCGTTTTGACCGACATCAAGAACACGTCCGTCATCGACTTCGAGGACATCTCCGACGAGCAGATGAACGCGATGATCGACGGCACGCTGACCGAGTTCGACGAGGGAGATCTGGTTGACGGCACGGTCGTCAAGATCGAGCGCGACGAGGTGCTCGTGGACATCGGGTTCAAAAGCGAGGGCGTCATCCCCTCCCGCGAGCTGTCCATCCGCAAGGACGCCGATCCGTCCGACATCGTTGAGCTGGGCGAGAAGATCGAGGCCCTCGTGCTCCAGAAGGAGGACAAGGACGGCCGTCTGATCCTTTCCAAGAAGCGCGCCGAGTACGAGCGCGCCTGGATCCGCGTGGAGGAGAAGTTCAAGGCCGGCGAAGTGGTCACGGGCGAGGTCATCGAAGTGGTCAAGGGCGGCCTCATCCTCGACATCGGCCTGCGCGGCTTCCTGCCTGCCTCCTTGGTGGACCTTCGCCGCGTCAAGGACCTCGACATGTACCTCAACACCGAGATCGAGGCCCGCGTCATCGAGATGGACCGCAACCGCAACAACGTGGTGCTCTCCCGCCGCGTGCTGCTTGAGGAGGGCCGCAAGAACGAGCGCGCCGAGATCCTCGCGAAGCTTTCCAAGGGCATGCGCCTCAAGGGCACCGTCTCCTCCATCGTGGACTTCGGCGCCTTCGTGGACCTGGGCGGCATCGACGGCCTGGTGCACATCTCCGAGCTGTCTTGGAACCACGTCAACCATCCCTCCGAGGTTGTCAAGGTGGGCGACGAGGTGGAGGTCGAGGTCTTGGACGTCGATCTGCAGCGTGAGCGCATCTCGCTCGGCCTCAAGCAGACGACGGAGGATCCGTGGATCAAGCTGGTCGAGAGCTACCCGGTGGGTTCCATCGTGGACGGCAAGGTGACCAAGATCGTGCCGTTCGGCGCGTTCATCGAGCTGGGCCAGTCCATCGAGGGCCTGGTGCATATCTCCGAGATGGCCATGCGTCACATTGACACTCCGGCCCAGGTTGTGAAGACCGGCCAGGAGGTCAAGGTCAAGGTCATGGAGATCAACCCCGAGCGTCGCCGCATCTCCCTGTCCATGAAGGCCGCTGCGGCCGACCTGGGCTTCGAGATAGAGGTGGACGAGTCCATCCAGGTGGAGGAGAAGCCGGCCAAGAAGAAGGCCGAGAAGAAGGAGGCTCCCGCCGAGGAGGCCGCCGCTTCCGAGGCTGCGGAATAGCCCTTCGGATTCTATAGCGTTTGGCAGGCGGGCCGGTCGTTGCGACCGGCCCGCTTTTTGCGTTTTGGGGCGAGGCGGCGGGCGGGGTGGGAGCGCTTTGGCGCACCTTCCGCCCGCCTCTTGTTTCCACCGGCCGGCGCCGCTTTGTTGCCGGGTTGACGTGCCGGGTGTAAAATAACATAAGCGCAGGTCGTCACAGGGGGAGCGTGTTCATATGAGCATCACTGTTCGCGACATCCTTATGTTGCCCGTCATGCGTGACTCCGCCGTCATCGCCGGCGAGGACGGCTTGGCGAATCCGGTGCGCGGCATCGCCCTCATGGAGAGCCACGACAGCGTCGAGTTCGTCACGGGCGACACCATCATCCTCACCAACGCACGGGCGCTCGCGCACTATCCGAACCCTCTTCCGCAGCTTGTCAAGCGGCTCAAAGGGCAGCGCGTGGCCGGTATCGCGCTCAAGAAGAACCGCTATTTGTCGACCATCCCCCAAGAGATGCTCGACGTTGCGGACAAGGTGGGCTTTCCGGTGATCTTGGTGGGGGAGAGGCCTTCGCCGACGCAGATCATCAATGCGATCACCTATGAGATATTCCGTACAGAGGCGTATGGCACGAGTTATGTGTTCGATGACGATATCCTGAAGAACCTTGCCATCGGGACCGAGGACGCAAGCACGGCGAAAAGCAGGATGCTCTCGCTAGGGTGGGACATCAAGCAGAAGGCGGCGGTTGTGGCGATGTGGGCGCCCGGCGGGATAGGCGACGACGCCTTCGTAAAGGCGCGGGCGGCGGCCGAGGTGGAATACGGGTTCTCGGTCCTCGATACCAAGGCTATCGTCATGCTGCAGGACGATGACGAGGACGAAGATGCGTTTCGCAGGCGCGTGGCGGAGACGTTCGGGCGGACGGCCATGGAGCTGAAGCGCCTTGAACCGGGCATCTCGCTGCATGCGGGGGTGAGCACGGGCAAGAACATCGTGCTCCACCTTTACCGCAGTTACCAGGAGGCGCTCTCGGCGCTGTGCTTCGCCGTTGCGGACCGCAAGCCGAACGCGCTTTACCGCTTCGACCGGTTGGGCATCTTCTCCATACTGCTCAATCCCAAGAACAGCAATGCGTTCAACCAGGTTGTCGATGACGCGCTCGGGGGATTGCAGCGCTACGACAAACGGCACGGCAGCATGCTGTTCGAGACGCTGGTCGCGTACGCCGAATGCGACGAGCAGGTGAACCAGGCGGCCGAGGCGCTGGGCGTCCATTACAACACCGTGAGGCACCGGCTCAAGGAGATCAAGCGGTTCCTGTCGGAGATCGCCTTCGACAGCGACCAAGACTACTGCTTGGCGACGATGTGCCAGATGGTGAGATGGATGAAGAGCCGCCAGCGCCTGAGGAAGAAGACGCAGAGGGCGTTTGGGGCCGCGCACAAGCCTCGGCCCCAAGAGCAGCAGGGCCGGCGCGGCGCGACCCCGGTGCAGACGCGGGGGGGGGGGCTTAAAGCCGCGTGACCGTGAGCGGGCCGTTTGAGTCGCGCCGTTGAGCGGGACGGTCGATGAGCAGCCATTTGCCGCCGAACACCATGAGCGCGAACGGCGCCCCGAACCCTACGAGCGACGCCAGCCACGCGAGCGTGGCCTGCTCCGCGAACAGCGCGGCGATGAGGTAGTACACGAACGCGTAGTTGTTGAACAGCAGGGGGCAGACGTCTCCCAGCGCGGCGAGCAAAAAGATGCTCGCAAACAGCACGATGCCGAGCGCCGCCGGCTGCCCGAGCGCGGGAGCCAGGGTTCCGATGGCCAGCGAGCAGCCAAGCGACCACACGATGCCCACCGCGCCGCCGCATCCCACGTCCTTGAGGTCGGCCAGGCGCTCGCACTTTCCCAGGAAGAACAGGAGCACGAGGAAGTACCCCGGCCAGGTGGGAACCCCTCCCATGAGGGCGGCGACAACGGCGACGGCCGCTATCGACACGGCGAGGATCCCCGACATGATGAGCGTCTCTCGTTTGATCATGGACGTCCTCCTTCAAGGAGGCGGGGGAGCGCATGGGGCGCTCCCCCGCAGACGGTTAGGGGGTCGGACAGGGCCGAGCGCCTACTCCGAGGCGGGCGAGGCCTCCCCGGCAGGGGCCGCCTCGGCGTCCTTGGGCCGCCTGACCACGAACTGCAGCAGCAGCGCGGCCATGGCGAAGGCAAGAAACACCAGGTAGGCACCCAGGTAGCTGCCGGTTGCGGTCTTGAAGGCGCCGGCGATGGTGGGGCCTATGGCCGAGGCCACGATCATCTGGCAGGTGATGCAGGCGTAGTTCATGCTGTAGTTCTTCGGCCCGAAGAAGCTGCCCGTGACCGCCGACGAGGACGAGATGGACCCGCCGTAGGACAGCCCCAGGAGCACGAACCCGGCCACGATGAGCGGCAGGCTGCTCGTGACCACGGCCACGGCGCACAGGGCCATCGCCGCGGCGTAGACCAGCGAGATGATGGCCAGGGCGCGCCGGTAGCCCAGCTTGTCCCAGATAAGCCCCAGCCCGAACTTGCCCAGGCCGTTGAACGCCGAGATGGCGCCCATGGCCGAGGTGGCCGCGGCCAGCGCCGCCGCCTGGTCCATCGACAGCACGAGGATGTCGCTGGCGGCGGGCACGGCGTTGCTGATGAGGGCCA
>DXCU01000083.1 GCA_019115845.1 Candidatus Rubneribacter avistercoris
GGGCGATGGCGGCAATGCCGACAACGGTGGCAACGTCGGCGACAACGGCAACAACGGCAACAACGGCGGCTCGGGCGATGGCGGCAATGCCGACAACGGTGGCAACGTCGGCGACAACGGCAACAACGGCAACAACGGCAACAACGGCGGCGGCAACAACGACAGCGCCAACAGCAGCGGCAACAGCAGCGCCGGCGACAGCGCCGGCAAGGCCGACGGCGCCGCAGCCGCCGCCGAGAAGGCGCGTCCGTTGCCTGCGGCGGGAGACTTCGCAGCCGGGGCGGCGCCTTTGCTCGCTGCGCTCGCTCTAGCGGCCACCACGGCAGCGGCTTTCGCCAGAAGGGAAGCGCGCCGCGCTCGCTAGGGCGTCGCGCTCCCGCAGCCTTTCCCGCGCGGCGCCCCCCCCTCGGAGGGGTGCCGCGCTGCCTTTCGGCCGCAGCCCCCGCCCCTCTCCCCGCTTTCCCGCGCAGATTGTTTTTTATGCTGGGATTCTTCGATTTGACTTCAAGGAATGCGCCCGATGGGTGTTTCGGGTACTATGTAGGCGAATTACCCACGCAGGCGACGAAGGGACGGTTCCATGTCGAACGAATACAAGTACGACCGCGTGCTGCTCAAGCTGTCCGGCGAGGCGCTGGCGGGCGACGTCGGGTACGGCATCGACCCGAAGGTGGTCGACGATCTGGCCGACCAGATAGCCGAGGTCGTGCACGATGGCGTGCAGCTGGCCATCGTGGTGGGCGGCGGCAACATCTTCCGCGGGCTGGCCGGCTCGGCCGAGGGCATGGACCGCGCGCAGGCGGACTACATCGGCATGCTGGCCACGGTCATGAACGCGCTCGCGCTGCAGGACGCCTTCGAACGCCACGGCATCTTCTCGCGCGTGCAGAGCGCCATCACCATGCAGGAGGTGTCCGAACCCTACATCCGCCGCCGTGCCATCCGCCATATGGAGAAGGGCCGCGTGGTCATTTTGGCGGCCGGCACGGGCAACCCTTACTTCACCACCGACACCACGGCCGCCCTGCGCGCCTGCGAGCTGGACGTGGACGTGCTCATGAAGGCCACCAAGGTGGACGGCGTCTACGACAGCGACCCGAAGAAGAACGCGCACGCTAAGCGATTCGACCGCATCAGCTACATGGATGTGCTGTCAAAGGGCCTCAACGTCATGGATTCCACGGCCACGTCGCTGTGCATGGACAACAACATCCCCATGATCGTGTTCGATCTGACGGTGAAGGGAAATATTTCGCGCTCTTTGAAGGGCGAAAAGGTGGGAACCACGGTAGAATAGGACAATCGAAGGCGCGCGGCCCCCGTCGGGGGATGCGCTGCGCTGGGCAGGGCGAAAGGATTTGGAATGGTCGACGATATCATGCTGCAAACCGAGGAGCGCATGCAGGGCGCCCTCCACGCGCTGGGGAGCAACTTCGCCGGCGTGCGCACCGGCCGCGCGAACGCCATGGTGCTCGATCGCATCAAGGTGGACTACTACGGAGTGCCCACTCCGGTGAACCAGATGGCGGGCATCAAGACCCCCGACGCGCACCTGTTGGTCATCGAACCGTGGGACAAGGGCGTCTTAGGGGCCATCGAGCACGCCATCCTCGAGAGCGATTTGGGGGTGACCCCCTCCAACGACGGCTCCGTCATCCGCCTGCCGTTCCCCACGCTCACCGAGGAGCGCCGTCGCGACCTGGTGAAGCAGTGCAAGGCGTACGCGGAGGAGGCGCGCGTGGCCGTCCGTCGCGCCCGCCAGGAGGCCAACGCCGCCATCGAGCGCTCGGTCAAGGAGGACAACCTGCCCGAGGACGACGAGCGCCGCGCCCAGGCCGCCGTCCAGAAGCTCACCGACAAGTACGTGGCCGAGGTGGACGAAGCGTTCAAGAAGAAGGAAGCCGAGGTCATGGAGATCTAGGGGTTCCGCGGGCCGTAGGCCCGCGGAACTGCTCGACGCTGCGGTCGACTGGTGCGCCCGATCTTCGCGCGATGTTGAAGGCTCACGTGCCGAAGTGCGCTTCGCCTTCACCATCCCCATGAATCTCGGGCACCCCAGCCGACCTCACTGACTTACTGCCCAACCTGGGTTTCTTTCTTTTTCCTATTGAAAGTGCTACCTCCTTGAACAAGCCGCTCGACTACATATTCCCGAATCCGCCGGCGGACCTCGATCCGACGCTGCTCGATCCTGACCGGGTGCCGCAGCATGTTGCCGTCATCATGGACGGCAACGGACGCTGGGCCAAGAAGCGCGCGCTCAACCGTTTGCGCGGGCACAAGGCCGGCATCGAGGCCGTGCGCGAGACCATCCGCTGCGCGTCGGATATAGGCGTGCGCTACCTGACCATCTACTCGTTTTCCACCGAGAACTGGAAGCGGCCCGAAGACGAGGTGGTGGGCCTTATGGACCTGTTCGCCAAAACCATGCTGGCCGAGGTGGACGGGCTGCACGAGGAGCACGTGCGCGTGATGACCATCGGCGATACGAGCATCCTGCCCGACGACACGCGCGAGGCGTTTTCCGCTGCATGGGAGAAGACCAAGGGCAACGACGGCATGACGCTGGTCGTGGCCGTGAACTACGGGGCCCGCCAGGAAATCCTCGACGCCGTCCGCTCCTGCGTGGACGACGCACGCGCCGCGCTGCGCGAAGGGCGCGCGCCCGAGGAGCTTACCGAGGAGTCGTTCGCACGGCGCCTTCACACGGCCGGCATCCCCGATCCGGACCTGCTCATCCGCACAAGCGGCGAGATGCGCGTGTCGAACTTCTTGCTGTGGCAGATCGCTTATGCGGAGTTCGTGTGCACCGACGTGCTCTGGCCGGACTTCGACCGCTACGAGCTTCTGCGCGCCCTGCTGGAGTTCCAGGGGCGCGACCGCCGTTTCGGGGCGGTGAAGTAGATGGTCGCCGGGCGACCTGACAGCGCGCGCGAAGGCGACGACCGCTCTCGCACGGGGCGCATCAAGGATTTCGCCTACGAGAAGACGCCCGAGAAGCTGAAGAACGCCACCGATTTGCAGGTGCGTTTCCGCACGGGGTTCGTGTACGTGGCGGTTTCGGTTCTGTGCGCGCTCATCAGCGACTGGACGACGCTCGCGCTGCTCGTGGCCACGGCCGGCATCACGGCGGGGGAGTTCTACTACATGCTGCGCTCCGACGCCAAGCTTCCCAACGAGATGCTCGGCATCATCGCGGCCATGCTCTACCCGGTGAGCGTGTTCTTCCTCGGATTGACCGGAGCCTTGTACGTGAGCCTGGCGCTTCTTCTGGCGCTCATCGTGTGGTACGTGTTCTGGATGCGGGCTCGCGTGCCCGACGTGGGCGTGAGCTTTTTCGGCGCGGCCTACTGCGGCATGCTGCTCTCGGGGCTTATCGTGGTGCGCACCGCGCTGCCCCAGCCGTGGGGCGGCGTGCTCGTGCTGGGGCTTTTTCTGAGCGTGTGGGCCAACGACTCGTTCGCGTATTTGGTGGGCAGCAAGTTCGGCAAGCACAAGCTGGCGCCGCGCACGAGCCCGAAGAAAAGCTGGGAGGGGTTCATCGCGGGGCTTGTGGGGTCGGCGGCGTTCTGGTGCCTCATGACGCTTGTCCCCGGCGTTGAGATGAGCGTTCCTCAGGCGGTGCTGTTCGGCGTGATCAGCGGCCTTATGGGCGTGCTGGGCGATCTGGCCGAGAGCCGCATCAAGCGCAATTCCGGGTTCAAGGACTCCGGCACCATCATGCCGGGGCACGGCGGTCTGCTCGACCGCTGTGATTCGCTGTTCTTGGTGGCTGTGACCTCGGCCATCCTGCTTGTGGGCGGGGGGTGCATCCCGTATGCCGGCTAGAAGGCGCATCGTCGTTTTGGGATCCACAGGGTCCATCGGCGTGCAGACGCTCGACGTGGCGCGCCGCCATGCGGACAAGCTGGAGGTGGTGGGCCTTGCCGCGGGCAGGCGGGCGGAGGAGCTTCTTTCCCAGGCGCGCGAGTTCGGCGTGCGCTGTTTGGCCGTGGGCGACGAGCGCTTGGCGGGGGAGCCGGTGATCGACGAGCTGCGCGCCCAGGCGCGCGGGACGGGGGTGCCGCCCGCCTCGCTCGCCCAGGCTGTCGCGCGGCGCGCCGAGGGCTCGTTCGGCCTGGGGGCGGAGGCGGTGGCCGCGCTCGCGCAGCTGCCCGAGGCCGACGTGGTGGTGAACGCGCTTGTGGGCGCGGCGGGCCTGCGCGCCAGCTACGAGGCGCTTGCGGCGGGCAAGGTGCTGGCGCTGGCGAACAAGGAGTCGCTCGTGGTGGGCGGCGACCTCATCATGCCGCTGGCCGCGCAGGCGGACGCGCAGCGCCGCGCAGCGGGCACGGCGCCTGCGCACGGCCCTGCCGGCGCGCTCATGCCCATCGACTCGGAGCACGGCGCCATCTACCAGTGCCTCATCGGCGAGGACGCGCGCGAGGTGGCGCGTTTGTGGGTGACGGCGTCGGGCGGCCCCTTCCGCGGGCGCACGCGCGCGCAGCTGGAAAGCGTCACGGCGGCCGAGGCGCTCGCGCATCCCACGTGGAACATGGGCGCGAAGATCACCATCGACTCGTCCACCCTCATGAACAAGGGACTGGAGGTCATTGAGGCGCACCACCTGTTCGCCATGCCCTACGACCGCATCAGCGTGGTGGTGCAGCCGCAAAGCGCCATCCATTCGATGGTGGAGTTTACCGACGGCAGCGTGAAGGCGCACCTCGGCACCACCGACATGCGCATCCCCATCCAGTACGCGCTTTCCTACCCCGAACGCTGGGACGCCCCCGTGGCGCCGCTCGACTTCCGCATGCTGGGCGGCCTCGAGTTCGCCGCGCCCGACGAGGACACGTTCCGCTGCCTTGCGCTCGCGCGCCACGCCGGCGAGGCGGGCGGCACGCTGCCGTGCGTGATGAACGCCGCCAACGAGGTGGCCGTGGCCGCGTTTTTGGCGGGGGAGGGCACCTACCTTGGCATCGCGGAGTGCGTGGAGGCTGTCATGGAGGCGCATAAGCGCGCCGGCGTCCAACGGGTGGAAAGCCTCGATCAACTGGAGGAACTGGACGCTTGGGCCCGCTCTGAGGCCCGTCTGAACCTGCGCTAGCTGCGCGTCGCGCCACGGGCGTCCGAGGGTCGCGCCTGCCGAGCCACCGTCCTCTTTCCCCTTGCGTTCGCCGCGCCGGCCGCAGGTTGGCGGGCGCCTCTTTCCGCGCCCCTCCCGTGCCCCCCGTATCCCCCGCGTCCGGCATTCGAGTCGCAAAAGTTTCTCTAGACAAACGGCAAAGGCCGGTGTATATTTCGCACATAGAAATTGCACGGGCGCCCAAGCCCGTGCGCGAGATCCCGAAGCACCACACAAACATGCACCGCCCGTTGAGGGCGAGGCATCATAGCAGGCTTTCGAGAAGCAGAGAATTAGAGCTCAAAGTTCGATTCTCTGCTTCTTTTTTTGCGCTTAAGGAGGTGAAACCGGGGTGGACATCAACGTGTACATGCTTTTCACGTATGGGCTGACGGCCCTTATATCGTTCTTCGTGATCGGAGTCGTCGTCCTGATCAACAAAGCTATGAACGGAAAAGGCTCCCAAGACTCTGAGCAGTAGGATCGTCAGTTACGGAAAGGAACGGATGTCCAGATGGATATCTTGATGCAAATCTTCCCCGGGATCTTCACGCTTTTCGATGATCCCCTAGTTGGCGCTGTGCGCGTCGCCCTCATCGTGCTGGGCTTCGTGTTGGCGCTCTATGGCTTCAAAGGCAAGCTTGAGCCATTGATCATGGTTCCCATGGGCCTTGGCATGATCGCCGTCAACGCCGGCGTCCTGTTCTTGGGCGACGGCTCCACAGGAACCCTCATCATCGACCCGCTTGTCTCCGAGACCGACGATCTCATGCAAGCCATCCAGGTGAACTTCCTGCAGCCCATCTACAACTTCACGTTCAGCAACAACCTCATCGCGTGCTTGGTGTTCATGGGCATCGGCGCCCGCAGCGAGCTGAGCTTTTTGCTCGCCCGTCCGTGGACGTGCATCATCATCGCCATCTTCGCCGAGATGGGCACGTTCGCCACGCTGTCTTTGGGCGTGAACGTCTTCGGGCTTGACCCCGCGCAGGCGGCCTCCGTGGCCACCATCGGCGGCGCGGACGGCCCCATGGTGCTGTTCGGCACGCTCATGATGTCGCCTGACATGTTCGTGTCCGTGTCCATCATCGCCTACTTGTACCTGAGCCTCACCTACGCGGGCTACCCCTACATCATCAAGGCGCTCGTGCCCAAGAAGTACCGCGGTCTTGACGTTGAGTTCGACATGCCGCAGGTCTCGTCGAAGTCCAAGTTCATCTTCGTCGTGGTGGTGTGCCTGATCCTGTGCCTGCTTCTGCCGGTGGCCGCTCCGCTCATGCTCTCGTTCTTCCTGGGCATGGCGGTGAAGGAAGCGAAGATCCTGCCCTACCAGGAGCTGTTCGAGGGCGTCATCACCAGCGTCTCCTCGATGTTTTTGGGCCTGGTGCTCGGAACGCTGTGCGAGGCGAGCACCATCCTCGACCCGGTGGTTGGCATCGTGCTCATCCTGGGCATCCTCGCCCTGGCCATCTCGGCGGTGGGCGGCCTGGCCGGCGGCTGGATCGTGTACCTGTTCGACAAGCGCCGCGGCAAGACGTTCAACCCGGTGGTCGGCATCGCGGGCGTGTCGTGCGTGCCCACCACGACGAAGCTCGCGCAGCATGCCGCCGAGGAGGAGAACCCCTTCGCCATCATCATCCCCATCGCCATGGGGTGCAACATCGGCGGTGTGATCGTCTCCGCCATCGCCACAGGCGTGTTCGTGGCGACCATATCGCTTGTCCTGTAGCTTTCTTCCGGAAATCGCCCGCAAGGGCCTGAGGAAAAAGGGGTGATCGCGCATGGAGCGGCACGCAGGTTCGAGCAGCAGGAACGAGAGTGTGACTCCGCTTGGGTTGGGTAGGAAAGCGCTCTTGCTAGCCATGACCGAGACCGACGCCGAGGAGGAATCGTACCGAAGGACGCTTTCGCTCCAGGGGTTCCGCTGCGTTGCCACGGAGGTGGGCGGTTCGAGCGAGGGGGATTTTCAGCAGAAGATGACACGCGCCGTGATTGGCGCGGCCCTCAACTCGGGCCTGGTGGAGAAGGAACCCCGATCCGTCCATGCGCTGATGCACGCATCCGAGGAGGCGAAACGGGGACTGATCGTCAACGTGGCCTCCTCGGTGAACCTGGCTGTGAAAGTGGCCATCGTTCGCAACGACAAATGGGTCGCCGTTGCGTTGTTCGGCTCGTCGTCGCTCCATTCGCTCTCGTGCCACGAGCGCGTGGGGTTAGGCGTGATGCATCTGCCCGACTGAGCGGGCGGGCGACGCGGGCTGGCCGCGCAACTTCCACTATCGAAAGGAGAGAGCATGACGAACCAACCGACCGCAGTTTGGGACTCGCTCAAGCGGGACGCCGAAGAGCGCCGGGCCGCTGCGCGGCCCTACGTTCAGGAGGGCAAGGTGGTGGCCGCCGACGACACGGTGGCGTTGCTCGAGGCCGTTATCAGGCCCGGCGACAAGCTCAACATCGAGGGCGACAACCAGAAGCAGGCCGACTTCTTGGCCGAGTGCCTGTGCAAGGTCGACCCGGCGAAGGTGCATGACCTGCACATGGTGCAGTCGGTGCTGTCCATGGGCACTCACCTGGACGTGTTCGACAAGGGCATTGCCAAGAAGCTGGACTTCTCGTTCTCCGGTCCGCAGGCCGGGCGTTTGGCCGAGTACGTGCGCGAGGGCAAGATAGAGATCGGCGCCATCCACACCTACCTGGAGCTGTACGGCCGCTACTTCATGGACCTCACGCCGCGCGTGGCGCTGACCGTGGCCGTGAGCGCCGACAAGAACGGCAACCTGTTCACGGGCTTCAACACCGAGGACACGCCCGTCATCGTGGAGGCGACCAAGTTCAAGCAGGGCATCGTGGTGGCCCAGGTGAACGAGATCGTCGACGAGGTGCCGCGAGTGGACATCCCCGGCGACTGGGTGGACTTCGTGGTGCAGGCCCCCAAGCCGTTCTACGTGGAGCCGCTGTTCACGCGCGACCCCGCCCTCATCACCGACTCGCAGGTGCTGCGCGCCATGATGGTGATCAAAGGCATCTACGGCGAGTACGGCATCCAGCGCCTCAACCACGGCATCGGATTTGACACCGCCGCCATCGAGCTTCTGCTGCCCACCTACGGCGAGGAGCTGGGGCTTAAGGGCAAGATCTGCTCGTACTTCTCGCTCAACCCGCATCCCACGCTCATTCCCGCCATCGAGTCGGGCTGGGTGAAGTCCGTCCATTCGTTCGGCGGCGAAGTGGGCATGGAGGACTACGTGGCGGCCCGCCCCGACGTGTTCTTCGTGGGTCCCGACGGCACCATGCGCTCCAACCGCGCGTTCTCGCAGACGGCCGGCCACTACGCGCTCGACCTGTTCATCGGCGGCACGCTGCAGATCGACAAGTACGGCAACTCCAGCACCGCCACCGCCACGCGCGTGGCCGGGTTCGGCGGCGCGCCCAACATGGGCTGCGACGCGAAGGGCCGCCGCCATGCGACGCCGGGCTGGCTCAAGTGCGGCGAGGAGTACGGCATCCAAAGCGAGCTGGTGGGCGATCTGCCGCGCGGCAAGCGCCTTGTGGTGCAGCTGCAGGAGACGTTCCGCGAGAAGCTGGCCCCCGGCTTCGTGGAGGAGCTTGACGCCGTCAAGCTGGCCAAGAACGCCAACCTCGATCTGCCGCCCGTGATGATCTACAGCGACGACCTCACGCACATCGTCACGGAGGAGGGCATCGCCTACCTGCACAAGTGCACGACCATGGCCGAGCGCATGGCCGCGATCCGTGCGGTGGCGGGCTTCACCTCCGTCGGCATGCAGGAGGATCCGGCCGAGACGGCCGGGCTGCGCGAGCGCGGCATCTTCAAGACGCCGGCCGACCTCGGCATCGACGTTGCCCGCGCCAACCGCAGCATGCTTGCGGCGAAGAACGTGAAAGACCTGGTGAAGTGGTCTAACGGCCTGTACAACCCGCCGGCCCGCTTCCGCAACTGGTAACCCGAACGGAAAGATCGAAGGAGGCACGCAATGGCATTGACCGAACTGAGCTTCACGTTCAAAGCCGACGACCCCAAGCCGTTGCCCGTCGAATGGAGCCACACCGGCGTGGTGGGCTCGGGCGACATGGAGGTCATGTTCGAGAGGAAGGATCTCGATGGCGCGGTCGAGTTCAAGGTGATCACGCCCGTCACCGGGTTCGACCAGGTGTGGGAGAAGGTGCTCGATCGCTTCGTGCGCGACTCCGGCCTGGCGGATGTGAGCGTGGAGATCAACGACAACAATGCGACGCCCGTCGTGGTGGGCATGAGGATGCGCCAGGCGGTCGAAGAGGCGCGGAAGGAGGCGTAAGCGATGACCGATCAGGACAAGCTCTCGGGCAAAAGCTTTTACGAGGCCACCGCGCGCGAGCGTGCGCGGGGCTTGGTCGACGAGGGGACCTTCACCGAGCTGTGCGGTCCGGCTGACCGCATGAGCAGCCCGCACCTGCCGGTGCTGGGCGAGGCCATCGAGTTCGACGACGGCGTGGTGACGGGCGTCGGCCTCGTTGGCAAGCATCCCGTGTTCGTGATCTCGCAGGAGGGCCGCTTCATCGGCGGCGCCGTCGGCGAGGTTCACGGGGCCAAGATGGTGGGCACCTTCGGGCTGGCCCGCCAGATGTACGAGCGCATCCTCGAGGAGCATCCCGACGAGCTGGCCGAGCGGCTCCCCGCCGTGGTCATCTCGTTCGAGACGGGCGGCGTGCGCCTGCACGAGGCCAATGCCGGCCTGCTCGCCCACGCCGAGGTGATGGACCAGATCCAGGAGACGAAGGGCAAGTTCCCCGTCATCGCCATGATCGGCAGCAAGGTGGGCTGCTTCGGCGGCATGGGCTTTGTGGCCGCCGCCACCGACGTGGTGGTCATGAGCGAGCTTGGACGCCTGGGCCTTACCGGTCCCGAGGTCATCGAGCAGGAGATGGGCAAGGCCGAGTTCGACTCCGCGGACCGCGCGCTTGTCTACCGCACCACCGGCGGCAAGCACAAGTACATCATGCGCGACTGCAACTACCTGGTCGAGGACTCCATCGCCTCGTTCAAAGAGGCGCTTGCCGACGTGCTGTCCAAGCCCTACGACGAGATCGTGAAGAACCGTCGCATCGGCTCCGAGGAGCTTGTCGACGAGCAGCTCGACCTCGTGGAGCTGTCCTGCGAGATCCAGCCGAAGGATGCGCGCGACGTGTGGGCGTACTTCGGCAACGAGGATCCTGCGGGCATCCCCGAGCAAACCACTGAAGAGTTCCTGCGTGCGGCCAAGCGTCGGTAGAGGAGGGAAGCCATGACTGTAGAGTCGATGATCGGAAGAGGGCGCGACGCGATCGACATGATCGTGGAGGACGGCAGCTTCCATGAGAACAAAATCGGCGACTGGGAGGCCCCTGCGGATCTCGGTCCCGGCGCCGTGGTGGGCGAGGCGAGGCTCGGCGGCCGCGACGTGGTGGTGATCGCCAACGACGCCCAGGCCTTCAACGAGCGCTTCCCGGTGGTGTACTTCGGCGTCATCGGCATGGAAGAGGCCTACAAGATGGCCAAGACGGTGTACCGGGTCATCGACCAGGACGCCGACAAGGAGATCGGCGAGAAGCGCCCGCTCGTGCTCATCGTCGACACGCCGGGCAACGGGCCGGGCAAGATCGAGGAGATCTTCGGCATGAACAAGGCCACGGGAGCCTACCAACTGGCGCTCGCCGAGGCCCGCAAGGCGGGGCATGCCGTGATCGCGCTCGTCATCGGGCGCGCCATCTCGGGTGCGTTTTTGTGCCATGGCCTGCAGGCCGACCACATTCTTTCGTTGTCGCCGGAGTTCGGCACGATGATCCACGTCATGCCCATCACGAGCATCTCGCGCATCACGAAGATGGACATCGAGCGCTTGGAGAAGCTGTCGAAGGAAAACCCCGTGTTCGCCGCAGGCCCCGAGTTCTTCTACCGCCTGGGCGGCGTGGACGAGCTTGTGGAGAACGTCGAGGACATGGGCAGCGCCGTCGAGCGCCATATCGGCGAGGTGGAGGCTGCCAAGCTCTCCGGCGAGCCTGACGCCTCGGGCCCCATGTACCACGGCAAGCTTGGCGAGGAGCGCGGCGGGCGCACCGTGCGCCTGCCGGTCATCGCGCGGATGCGCGAGGAGTTCGCCGCAGTGGCGGGCGAGTACCTGTAAGGGGTTTGCGATGGAGGATCGGGAGGCGCGAGCCGTTCTCGAGCAGATGGCCGAGGCCGTTGACGAGTTTTCCACGGCGCCGAGCTTCGCGGAGATGCCGCGGCGCGCGCTGGAGGACAAGCTGGCGGCGGGGCCGACGAGCGCTCACGTGATCGAGGAGGTGCACACGCCCCTGAACGTGGCCTACGTCACGTTCACCACGGGCAGCACCGCGTTCCAAAACATCGTGGGCGTCACGCACGAGGAGCTGCCCGAGCGCGTTGCCGCCGGCGTGGCCGCCTTGGAGCGCGTCGGCGCGCAGGCGGGGGAGGACCTGCTTGTGTGCTACCCGCCGCTGGTCAACGTGTTCTCGCGCCGGGTGTTCGACGATACGGCGGTGCGCCCCCGGTTCTTGTCGCATTCCTCGCGGGACGCGTTTCTGGTCGCGTTGTGCCGCGACCGTCCGCGTCTGGTGATCGGCGAATCGAGCTTTTTGCGGGCGGCGCTTGAAGATGCGAAGAGGCTGGGGCTTTGGGACTTGGTTCCGCGCGGTCTTGTCCTCTTTGCGAGCGGGACGCCGCTTGACTTGGAGCTTTTGGAGACGGCGCGGGCGCTGGATGCGTCCGTGCACGACCTGTACGGCTGTCAGGAGTTCGGTTGGATCGCCATGGACGGCGAGCCGCTGCGAGATGATCTCTCGCTGCTGCCGGAGGGCGAGGGCCGGCTTGCGCTTGCGGTGGGCGGACTGCCCACGGGCGATAGCTTTCCCGCAAGCGGCGGGCATGTGCTGGGCGGCGAGGGAAGCCTGCCCACCTACGCTCGCCAGCGCACGAGGTGCGAGCACGACGTGGTGGTGAAGGCGAGCACGGCCCGTTCCGCCATGACGGTGGAGCGGGCGGCGCGAAGCATCCTGCGCATCAAGGGCAGGGTGGTGCGGGTGGATCCCGAGCTGGAGACGGGCGCGGTCGCCAACGTGCTGGAGCTTCGGCCCGCCACCGGTTTTGAGGGGTCGTCGCATCTGATCGACGACCCTCGCAAGACCGTGCTGTTCGCACGGCTTCTGGAGGCGCAGGAGCGCTTCCAGTCGCAGTCGAAGTCCGACCCGGTGTGGATGAAGCGGAGGTAGGGGAGTGAAAGCTCTCTTCAGGCGACACGACCTGGTGACCTTGACCGCTTCGGCGCGCCGGGCCATGGCGGTGGAGGTGGTTGGAGATGCGAAGGCGTGGTCGGAGGAGGAGATCCGCGAGCTTGCGGTCGACGGCTTCGACGGCGTGCTGGTGCCGGGCATCGTGCGGCGCCAGGAGCAGGGGGCGGAGGGCCTGTGCGTGGGGTTTTCGTCCCCCTTCCGCAAAGACGGCATGCGTTTGCGCCTGTCGTCGTGCGTCCCCCGCTCGGCGGTGACGCTGGTGCGCGATCCGTACCAGGTGGCGGGGTTGGCCCGAACGGCCATGCTGCGCCCGCTGCCGGTGTTCGACGCTTTGTCGCGCGCCTTGCGCTTCGCGCGCGGGCAAGGGCTGGCGTGCGGGGTGTTCGGCTCCGCCGCGCTCGAGCTGGCCACGGGGCTGCCGTATTGCGACGGCACCTCGGATCTGGATTTGCTCGTGCGTTGCGAGGGGTCGGACGAGGCGCAGCGGTTGCACGAAGGGCTGCTGGATGTGGAGGAGCGGACAGGCGTGCGGATTGACGCCGAGATCGAGCTTGAGGGCGGATGGGCCGCCAAGCTCGGGGAGTTCTGCTCCGACAGCGGCAGCGTGCTTGTCAAAGGGTTCAACGACGTGCGGCTCCTTCCCAGGGAAGAGGCCGTCGTCATGAATCATAGGTAACGGTTCTACGAGATAGGAGAACGAAGATGGACGTGAAGAGCAGGGTTCCCGGAAAGATGCTCGAGATCAACGTCAAGGTGGGCGACGAGGTGCATGAGAAGGACGTCCTCGGTGTCATGGAGGCCATGAAGATGCGTCAGAGCATCGCCTGCCCGGCCAACGGCTCGGTCAAGGAGGTCCGCTTCGCCGTCGGCGACCGCGTGAACGCGGGCGACGTGATGTTCGTCATCGAGTAGCGGATGGGGGCGCGGCGCCCTGATGACAAGGCGCCGCGCCCGTCGATTGAAAAGAGGCACGACATGGTTGTTTACGGATTGGCCTTGCTTGCCGGTTGCATGTTCCTTGGCTTGTTCTGCGGCGACGTGCTCGGCGTGATAACGGGTGTGAACTCGAACGTCGGCGGCGTGGGCTTCGCCATGCTGGCGCTCATCCTGATTTCGGGCAAGCTCATGAAGGAGGGCAAGCTCTCCGAGAAGGCTCAAGAGGGCATCTCGTTCTGGAGCGCGATGTACATTCCCATCGTGGTGGCGATGACGGCATGCCAGGACGTGGCGTCGGCCATCACCGGCGGCGGGGTGCTCGCCATCATCGCGGGGATCGTGGCGGTGGTTATTCCGCTGCTTTTGGTTCCCGTGCTGCAGAAACTGGGCAAGCCTTCGGATCCCTTGCCTCCCATCGAGCAAGATTAGGGGTGACGCGTTATGGATATCATGGGGATCATTAGCGGGATCATGTCAAGCTACGGCTTGGTCATGTCGTTTGCGGTGGTCGGCGTTGTTATGTGGATCTCGTACGGGATCTCCAAGCTGACGAAGGGCCGCATCCACGGTTCGGCCATCGCCATCGTGCTGGGACTGGTGCTCGCCTTCATTGGCGGCATCACCACCGGCGGCAGCAAGGGTTTGAGCGACGTTTCGCTGTTCAGCGGTCTGGGCGTCATGGGCGGTTCGATGCTGCGCGACTTCGCCATCATCTCCACGGCGTTCGGCGCGCGGCTTGAGGAGATCAAGAAGTCGGGACTTCCTGGAATCCTCTCGCTGTTCATCGGCGTGGTGCTGGCGTTCATCATAGGCGTCGTGTTCGCCTTCATCTTCGGATACACGGATGTGGCCAGCATGACCACCATCGGAGCCGGTGCCGTCACGTTCATCGTGGGGCCGGTCACCGGCGCTGCGGTGGGGGCTTCCTCCGACGTGGTGGCCATCAGCATCGCCATCGGCGTGATCAAGTCCATCGTCGTCATGATTGCCACACCGGTGCTGGCGAAGCCGCTGCGGCTCAACAACCCCAAGGCTGCGATGATCTACGGCGGCCTCATGGGCACCACGAGCGGCACGGCGGCGGGCCTTGCGGCCACCGATGCGCGCCTTGTGCCGTACGGGGCCATGACGGCCACGTTCTACACGGGCCTTGGGTGCCTTCTGTGCCCGTCGGTCCTGTACCTGGCGATGACGATGCTGTTCTAGCAAAATGCTGCGGAAGGGGAGGGCGTGGACGCGGTTTGCTGGCGTTTGACGGAGCCGGTTATGCACGGGCTGCTGCTTGAGGTGGCGACGCCGGGCAAGCCGGGCCTTGTGTGCTCCGACGGCAACGGAAGCCATGACGACATGAGCATCCTGACGTTCATGAGCGGCTCCGTCGCCCTCCTCCCGCATTTTTACCGCATCGTCGATATGGGCTTACGCTTCGACGGCGAGCCTCCCGAGCTTCTGCGGGAGGTTCGCCGTCTTGGCGTGGTCGCGGAAGACGAGCTTCTTGCGGCCACGCACGGGGTGAACACGCAGCGCGGCGCCCTGTTCATTCTCGGCCTGCTGTCCGCAGCCGCCGCCAACGTCCATCGTCAGCGGGGCGAGGTGCTCCTCCCCGAGGTGTTCGCGTGCGTGCGGGGGGCGGCCTGCGGGATTGTCGAGCGAGAGCTGGGCGGTGTGAAGGAGCCCGTCACGGCGGGCGAGAAGCTGTACCGGGCTTTTGGCGCCACGGGCGTTCGCGGGGAGGCGGAGGCGGGGTTTCCGCACGTTGAGCGCGAGGGTTTGCCCGCGCTGCGCGAGGCGTTCGCGGCGGGGCTGACGCTTTCCGAGTCGTTGCGGCATGCGCTTCTCCATATCATGCGGGAAGCGGAGGACACCACGGTGCTCTGGCGCGGCGGGTCCGAAGGCCTTTCGGGGCTGCGTGCCCTGGCCGACGAAGCGTGCCGCTTGGGCGGGCTTCTCACCGATGCGGGCCGCGAGGCGTACGGAAGGATCGACGGATATTGCCGCGAGCGCAGGTTGAGCCCGGGCGGCAGCGCCGATCTGCTGTCGGCCACGGTGGCCTGCTACCTATGGGAGAACGGTGCGTTTCCCGTCGAGGTGCGCTAGGCGCGCGGGCGGGGCGGGCTGCGTCCGCGGCCGTTTGAAGAAAGGGCAAAAGGGTGCTCGAAGCGAAAGACATCGAGGAGCGCCTTGGGGCGGAAAGCCCCTGGCGCGTTTACTCCTATGAGACGGTGACGACCACGATGGCGGAGGCCCAGCGCTTGGCCGAGCAGGGCGAGGACGAATTCGCGCTGGTGGTGGCCGACTGCCAAACGGCGGGGTCGGGGCGCTTCGACCGCCGATGGTACTCGCCGCCGGGCGAGGGCGTGTGGATGACGGCGCTGTTTCGGCCCGACCTGTCGCCCGAGCGCGTTCCCCTTTTGACGCTGGCCTCGGCGGTGTCCGTTGCGGAGGCGCTTGGCGATCTGGGCTTTTCCGTGGGTATCAAGTGGCCCAACGACGTGTTGGCGGCGAGCGGTCCGTTTCGGCGACGCAAGCTTTGCGGCATCCGGGCGGAGATGGCCGTCGAGGGCGACCACGTGGCCTGGGCAAGCTCGGGCATCGGGATCAACGTGGGCGCAGCCTCGTTCCCCGAGGAGCTTTCCGGCATCGCCGCCAGCTTGCAGGAGCTTGCCGGCGCCCCCGTGTCGCGCATGGCGTGTGCATGCGCGGTGCTCGAGAGGCTGGAGGCGAATTACCGCTGCCTTCTGGAGGACGGGTTCTCCCAGATCAGACGTTCATGGATCGATCACGCCATCGGCTTGGGCGAGCCGGTGCGCGTAAGCGACGTCGACGGCGAGGTGAGCGGCACCGCCTTGGGCATCGACGAGGAGGGGCAGCTTCTGGTCGAGGTCCCCGGAGAGGGTGTTCGCGCGATCCTCTCCGGCGATTTGGTGTTCGAGGTGTAGCGCGTCTTTCGGCTGTTAGCGTGCCAGGCGGGCGAGTTTGCGGTACAAGGTGCTGCGCGATATGCCCATCTCCTGGGCTACAAGCGATTTGTTCCCCCGATGCTCGATCATGAGCTGGCGAATGAGATCGGCCTCGTAGTCTTTGTAGCTGAATCCGGAGGCAACCGGCGCGGGCGCGGGGCGCGCATCGTCGCCTTGCGCGACGTCCGCCTGCGGCGCTTGGGGCTTTCCGTTCGCGCGCAGTTCGGCAACGACGTCGGCGGGCATCGAATCGATGGCGAGCGTTGACGTCTCGCTCGCATTGACGCAGCGCTCGAGGATGTTGCGCAGCTCGCGCAGATTGCCGGGCCATGAGTAGCGGCAGAACAGATCGACGACCGCCGGGTCAACGGAGCGCACGTCTTTGCCGAGCCGTCTTGACAGGTTGGCCAGGAAGTGCAGGACAAGAGGTTCCATGTCGTTGACGCGGTCACGCAAAGACGGCAGTTCAAGACGCAGAACATTCAGGCGGAAGTACAGATCAAGTCTGAACATGCCGCGCTCGACGCAGCTGCGCAGGTCCTTGTTCGTTGCGGCGATGATGCGCACATCCAGCTTGAGCAGCTTCTTGCTGCCGATGCGCGACACCACGCCGTCCTCCAAGAAACGCAGAAGGAAGCTTTGCATGTCAAGCGGCATCTCGGCTATCTCGTCGAGGAAGACGGTGCCGCCGTTGGCCTGCTCGAACTTGCCGGGCGCACCGCCTTTGCGCGCTCCTGTGAACGCGCCCTCCTCGTAGCCGAACAGCTCGCTGCCGATGAGCTCTTTGGGGATGGCGCCGCAGTTGATGGGGATGAACGGCGCGTTTTTGCGCGAGCTGGCATTGTGGATGGCCTGCGCGAACATCTCCTTGCCGGTGCCGCTTTCGCCGGTGATCAGCACGTTGCTCGGGCTGGCGGCCGCGCAGACGGCCGTCTCCTTGGCCTGGAGAAACGCAGGCGCCTCGCCTTTGATGTCGTCGAACGTGAACAGCGCCGACCTCGATGCGCTGTTGCGCGCCGGTTGAGGCGACGATATGGTTATCTTAAGCCCGGCAACGGAGCCGTCGTCTTCGCGGATGCGCTGGCAGTTCACGGGGTAGAAATGACTTTCTCCGCGTTTGTTCTCGATGAACCTTTCGCGAGGGACGTGCGCTCTTCCCTTGAGGCATGCGAGGTACTCTTTGAGTTCGGGCATGAACGTTTCAAGGGGCTCGCCGTTCGAGGACGACGGCGCACGTCCGAACTCTTGCTCGAACAGACGGTCGACGAACACCACCTCGCCGCGTTTGTTCACAAGGAGGAATGATTCGGGGCTTGTGTTCGCCGATTTCTCCAAAAGGCCGATTCGCTGCTCGATGGCGGGATAGAGCAGACGGTTCTTGAACGCGAAATCCTCCACGCTAAGCGCATAGCAGATGGACTCATGCACTTGATGGGTGAGGTGCTCCAGCGGCAAAAGCACAAGGTTCACTGTGGCGAACTTCGAATCCCTCTGCGCTCCGAACCGTGCGTAGCAGGCGTAGTCGCAGAACAAGTCAAGGTAGTTCTCTTCGCCGATGCGGATGAAGGTGACGAACGGGGTTTGCCGTGCCAGGTTCGCCACGAACGCGCCCACGTTTTGCTCCGACAGCACCGACCCCATCCTCACGCCCTGCTGCTTGAGCTTGTCGAGAAGCTCTCGGTCGCCGCTTTTGTAGAACACCGAAAGCGTTTCGTCCAAATAGAGCAAGGCGGCGCCTTGGCTTTTGAAGAAGTTGCTCTTCGCGTTGTAGTACTCCTTCATGTACGCGAGATGGGTGAAGTGCTGTCGATCGAGGTTGTCGAACACTCTGAGATTGCGCTTCGAATCGTCGAGGCGCATGCAGCGCCGCTCCGCGCCGCTTGCCTGGGAGCGAAGCCACTCCTCGGCCAAGTGGGCGAATGGCTCGGTTTTCGCGAACCGCCCCCCTGAAAGCACGCGTTCCTTAAGCGCGCGGATCGCTTGCACGTCGTATTGATCGATGCTCATGCGCCGCCTTCTTCCACGTTCTTGAAAAGTATGGACGGCATTTTAAGACAAAACGATACAAATTGAAACATAAGGTTCTTCGCGTGGGACACAACGGGACAGGTGATTGTCCGGCCTTCCGTTTTTCAGAAGATGCGCCTCCGTCCAGCTGGGGCTTTCTTCAGGTTCATTGGCCAGCGTTTTGCAGGGAATGGGGATGAAGGGTTCGGCAAGCGTGGGAAAGGCGGTGCTCGCTCGTGTCGCAGGCGGCTGTCGCGCTCATCATATTGGCGGTTGTCATGATCCTGTTCGTCACGGAGGCTTTGCCGCTTCCGGTCACGGCGCTGTTGGGGGCCTTGGCCATGGCGGTGTTCGGCATCATCGGGTTCGACCGGGCGTTCGCCGGGTTCGGAAACGACACGCTCATGATGGTGGCGGGCATGCTCGTCATCGGGCAGGCCGTGTGCGAAACGGGGGTCGTCGATCGCATGGGGGGTGTGCTGGAAAGGCTCGCGTCGTTGGGCGAGCGATCGTCTATCGCCTTGGTTTCCCTGGTCGCGGGCGTGCTTTCCGCGTTCATGAGCAACACGGCCATCGTCGCCTCCACCCTCCCCGTGGTCGATTCGGTTGCCGAGTCGAGCGGGAGGCGCTCGCTTCGCAGGGGGTTGGCCATGCCGGTGGGCGCCGCCGCCATCTTGGGAGGCAACCTCACGCTCGTCGGATCCACCCCTCAGCTGGTCGCTCAGGGCATCCTCGAGGGGGCGGGGGAGCAGGGGCTTGGCTTCTTCACCTTGCTCAAAGGCGGGCTTCCGCTGTTCGTCATCGGCATTGCCTACTATGCCACGGTCGGACGTCGGCTGCTGAAGGGCGAGCCGGGCGCTTCCGGGCGGCAAGAAGGCCCGCCGCGCGATGCGAAGGCGACCGATGCGCGCGCAGCGTCGCCGGAAAAGGCCCTCGTCACGTTGGCGACGTTCGCCGCATGCGTTGCGGGGTTCGTGGCGGGTGTGTGGACGGTGGGAGCCGTGGCCCTTGCGGGCGCGCTGTTCCTCATCGCGACGCGCTGCATCGACCTGCAAAGCGTCGTGCGCAACGTGGATTGGTCTGCCGTGATCATCCTGGGTGGATCCTTGGGGTTTTCCGCAGGATTGGAGGAGTCGGGAGCCGGCGTGCTCGTTGCGAATGCCATCATCGGCCTCTGCGGCGGGGAGGCTGCGAGTCCGCTCGTCATCTTCGGGTCGTTGGTGATCATCACCGCCATCCTATCGAACTTCATGAGCAACACCGCCGTGGTGGCCATGCTGGCTCCGATGGGCCTGTTCTTGGCCGAGACCCTGGGGTTCAGCCCTCTTGCCATGACGGTGGGCATCGTCTTGGCCGCCAGCGTGTGCCTTGCCACCCCCATCGGCTCTCCCCCGATGACGCTCACGTTGTCGGCGGGTTATCGGTTCGGCGATTACCTCAAGGCGGGCGCTCCTTTGTGCGTGCTGCTGGTGGTCGCCATCATCGTGCTCGTGCCCATGCTGTACGGCGCATCCTGATCGCGAGTTGGGAAGGGGTTGGCCACGGTTTTGCATGGAATAACCGACGAGAAGCCCGGGACGCGTTTCGTCTGCGGGGAGATGCAGGAAAGGAAAGGAGAAAAGCTATGGCAGACGTGCTGGTCGGCTTCAAGTGGGTGCTTGACGAAGCCGACGTGCGCATAGGGGACGACCTTTCGGTCGACTTCGGCATGGCCTCCCGCAAGATCAATGACTACGACAAAAACGCCATTGAGGCGGGTCGGCGCATAGCGGAGCAGACGGGCGGCAGCGTTTTCGGCGTGTCATGCGGCGCGGACGAGACGAGGAAAGGGTTCGTCGACGCTTTGTCACGAGGTTTGGATGCCGGCATATGGGTGAAGACATCGGGATCCGCGAACGCGGCGGTGGCGGCGCGCGCGATAGCGGCGGTGGCCCGCGACCGCGACGTGGCGCTCGTCGTGTGCTCGGAGGGATCGAGCGACGATTACGCCCGACAAACGGCCTCGCGGACCGGGGCGCTGCTTGATTGGCCGGTCGCCACGTCGGTGCTGTCGGTTGAGATGGAAGGCGAAACGGCGCTCGTCCGCCGACGCATGGACGGATGCGAGCAAACGGTGCGGCTGCGGCTTCCTGCGGTCGTGTCGGTGCTTCCCGAGATCAATCCGGCGCCCATTCCGGGTCTCAAGTCCGTCTTAGCAGCCAAGAAGAAGCCGGTCGAAGAGCTGACCGCCGCCGATCTCGGCATTGGAGAATCTGTCGGCATCGTGATCGAGAGCGAATCCGGATACGTGAGCGAGCGGAAGAACGTGCTGGTGGAGGGCGATTCGGCAACCGAGAAGGCATCGAAGTTGGTCGAGGCTCTCAAAAGGGAAGGGGTGCTGTGATGGCGGAGGTGTTCGTGTTCGGATCCTCTCCCGAGCTTGCGGCCGAGGCGCTGGCTTGCGTGAGGGAGGCGGGGCATCGTGCGGCGGTGGTGACGACGGGCGGCCAGGATGCCCAAGACTATCGGAGCCTTGGATGCGCGGAGGTTGTGCACGTGCAAGGCGGCAATCCGCTGCCCGAAGCGTACGCGGCCGATGTCGCGGCCCTGCTCGAAGAGCGTGCCGCGTGCGCGTTCGTCGTGTGCGGAGACGCCACGGGGCGCGATATGGCGGCGCGGGTGGCCGGCATCCTGGACGCGCCCATGATGAGCGAGGCGTCGAAGCTGCATATCGACGGAGGGGGCATGTCCGCTTCCCGTCTTGCGTACGGCGGCGCCGTGGTGCGTCGCGAGCGCATCGAGGGCTTCGGGGTGGTCAGCGTCGCGCCCGGCGCGTGGGCTCCGCTCGCGTCCGACGGTGCGGAGGCCCCCATCGTCGCCGTGGACGGAAACCCCGACGCGCGCATGCAGCTTGTCGAGGTCCAACCTTTGGAGAAGGGGGGCGCCGATCTGACGAAGGCCGAGCGCATCGTGTGCGCGGGCATGGCCTTTTCGACCGAAGACGAGCTGGGGGCGGCTTTTCGCCTGGCGGGCGTGTTGGGCGCCGAGGTGGGCTGCACGCGCGGCCTTGCCGAGGACCATCACTGGTTCCCAAGCTACATCGGCCTTTCCGGCGCGCAGGTGGCGCCGAAGCTCTATGTGGGCTTGGGCGTTTCGGGCCAGGTGCAGCACACGGTGGGCATCCGCGGCGCGCAGGTGGTCGTGGCGGTGAACAAGGATGCTTCGGCCCCGATCATGTCAGCGTGCGACTACGCGGTGGCCGGCGATCTGTTCGAGGTGTCCGACGCGCTTGCGGCGGCGCTTGGAAGCTAGGGCGCAGCGCGCAGGGGAAGGTGCAAGCGCTCTGTGTTTGCAGAGCGTGAGGATACGGAGGATAAGGAGGAAGCATCGATGAGAGACAACCTGATCGGCCAAGAGTTCGGTCCGCTGCACGGGGTGCGCGTGATGCTCACGGGCGTGGCGTTCGCGGGTCCGTTCGCCGCCCGCTGGCTTGGCGACATGGGGGCCGAGATCATCAAGATCGAGATTCCCGGCGCGGGTGACACCTCGCGCATAGGTAAGCGCGTGGGAGATGCCGGAGTCGTTCCGAAGTGGATCAGCTTGGGCCGCAACATGAACAGCTTCGAACTCGACACAAACTTCAATCGCCACCCGGAATCTAAAGCCGTGTTTGAGGATTTGGTCAAACAGTGCGATATCTGGATCAACAGCGTACCGAACATTGGAAAGCACGGCCCTACTGACGAAGTGGCTTTCGCGGCCAATCCGAAACTGGTGATTGCGCATGTCACAGGCTACGGTCTTCCCGAAAACGGCGGCGACGATCGCCTGCTCGGTCGTACGTGCGCCGATCCTGTCGGTCAGGCGTTTAGCGGCCTTGCCGCCATGCAAGGCATGCCCGACGGCCCGTACCTCACGGCCAACCCCATCCTTTGCGACATCGTGACCGCCTATCAAGCTGCGTGCGGGGCGCTGGCCGGCTATGTGAGCGCATTGCATTCGGGTGAAGGCCAGGTTGTTGACGTGGCCATGTACGAGAGCGCGGCGTATTTGATGAGCTATCACTGGTGCTCGCAGCTTAACGGCGAGGGCCTGTACCGTCGAACGGGGCCGATCAACCAGCTATGGAGGCCTTTCGGGTATTACCGCTGCAAAGACGGAGAATGGGTGGCCGTGGCGGTATGGGGTCTTAACATGTGGCCGAAGTTCTGCGGGCTGATGGGGATGGACGTTGAGGAGTACCCCTACATGGAGACGTGCGGGCAAGATGATCCCGAGAAGACAGCTCGCATGGAAAGCCTTTGGGACGAATACTGTGCGAAGCATACGGCTACCGAGGTGGAAAACGCTCTCATGGAGTTGGGAATTCCCACATCGAAGCTCAACAACGCCGAAGATGCTTTCAATCACCCCCATTGGCAAGCTCGAAACGATTTCATCAAGATCAAGGACGTAACGTCGGGAGAAGATTTCGTCGATATCGCGACAGCCCCCAAGTTCAACGGCACGCCCTGCACGGTGTACAAGGGCGCTCCGCTTCTTGGTCAAGAGACTGAGCTTGTTCTGCGCAACATCCTTGGTTACGAAGATGCCCGTATCGCGGATCTTAAGGAGAGCGGCGCGGTGGCGTCGTCGCTCATCACGAAGTGACCGTTTTCAGACGAAAGGAACGAACATGCAACTTACGGAAAATCAGGAGATGTACCTCAAGATTCTCAACGAGTTCATACAGCAGGAGGTCGAGCCGCGCATTAAAGAGCTTGACACGGTAGATGAGTATCCCATCTGGATGCAGCAGCGCATGGCTGAGCTTGGTTTCACGCGTCTGGTCGCGCCTGAAGAGCACGGTGGGCTGGGCGAGGACATGACCACGCTTCTGCTCTTGGTCATGCAGGGCTGCCGCTACAACAACACCATCGGCTCTCTTCTGAACTGCTCGAACAACGCAAACAAGCTGCTGAGCTTCGCCAATGAGCAACAGATCGAGACGTTTTTGCCGCGTATCCTCGACGAAGGTCGCTTCATGGGTATGGCCTACACCGAGCCTTCCGGCGGCTCTGACTCGCGCGCCATCCAAACGACCGCCGTGCTCGACGGCGACGAGTGGGTCATCAACGGCACGAAGAGCTTCATCTCGTACCGTAGCGCCGTGGGCAGCTGGCAGGTGAGCGCGAAGACCGTCGATGCGGACGGCAACGAGGGCATCAGCGTGTTTTTGGTGGACGCCCAGGCGCCCGGCGTGTCGTACGGTGCGCATTACGACAAGTTCGGCTGGTGCGGGTCGGACACGGGCGACGTGTACTTCAAGGATTGCCGCGTTCCGAAGTGGAGCGTGTGCGGCGAGGTCAACAAGGGTCTGCGCATTTCGCTTTCCACTCTCGACAATGCGCGCTTGGTCATCGCCGCCCGCGCCGTGGGCTATGCGGAGGGCGCGTTCGAGAAGGCGTGGGAGTACGCCTCTGCCCGCGAGGCCTTCGGCCGCATGCTGACCGACTTCCAGGCTTTGCAACACTACTTTGCCGACATGTACAGCGATATCCAGGTGTGCCGCGGCTATCTCATGCACCTCGCCTCCGAGCTGGACGCCGGCCGCTCAATCGGCAAAGGCGGATCCATTGCGAAGCTGAAATGCACGACTATGGCCCAGCAGGTGTGCCAGCGCGCCATGGAGATCTGCGGCGGCATGGGCTTGCTGAAAGATTTTGGGCTCTCGCGCTACTACGCGGATGCGTGCGTGCTCATCACAGGGGAGGGCACCAGCGAGATACAGAAGAACATCATCTTCAAGGCTCTCAAAAAGGATCGCGGCTAACGCAAGAAGGGGCAAGCAATGGATTTCACGTTGAAGAAGATCGCGTTCATGATCGTCGCGGTCGTGGCGGGCGTCGGGCTTGCGCTCGTGCCGCCGCCGCCTGAGCTGACGGTCTCCAGCATGCGGGTGCTTGGCATTCTGCTTGGCGCCGTGGTGCTGTGGGCGGGGCGTGTCTTTCCCGAAGCGGCTACAGCCGTCATCATGAGCTCGCTGTTTGTGGTCGTCGCGCAAGTGCCGGTGGACACTTCGTTCTCGGCATTCTCCGGTTCGACTTTCTGGCTTGTCGTCGCAGCGTTTGGGCTCGGTGCGGCCATCAAGGAGTGCGGCCTTTTAGAGCGCGTCTCCATTCTGATGCTGCGTCTGTTTCCGAAGAGCTACAAAGGTCAGGTGCTGGGCCTTTCTGCGGTGTCCACCATCACGTCGCCCGCTATTCCCAGCAAAGCGGCGAAGTGCTCGATCCTCTCGCCGCTCACTCGCGGGATAGGCGAGGCGATGGGCTACGAGAACGAGAGCAAGGAGACGACCGGCCTGTTCCTATCCTACTATTCGGCCATCTGCTTCTCTCCTGCGATGTTCATCAGCGCATCAGTGACGACGGCGGCGCTCGTGGGCATGTATTCCCCCGAGATCCAAGAGCACTACACCATGGCCGTGTGGGCGCTGTGCGCGTTGCCGTGGATCGTGGTGATGTTCTTGGGGAACTACTTCTACATCAGCCGTCGCTATCGTCCCGCGAACTCCGACAAGTTCGATATGGGGTTCCTTGACCAACGGCTTGCAGAGCTGGGAGCTTGGACGAAAAGAGAGAAGATCATGGGCGTCATCATGGTGGTGACCATCCTGCTGTGGATCTTCAAGGGCCAGTTGGGGATTCCCGAGTACGCTGCGGCTTTGTTCGCCCTCGCCGCATCGTTGGTGTTTGACATCCTGCCTGTCAAAAAGTGGCGCACCAACGTGGCGTGGGAGTCGCTTGTGTTCATCGGGTGCGCTGTCAGCCTCTCCTCCGTGCTTCCGGCGGTGGGCATCACCGATTGGCTCGTCATTGCCGTGGGGCCGTTCACCACGATGTTCTTCGGCAATCCGTTCCTGCTCATCACAGGGCTTGCCGTGCTTACCATCTTGGTGAGGTTCCTCATCCTCTCGGAGATCGGGTACTTGTCGGTGTTCACCGCCTTCTTGTTCCCGCTTGCCATAGCGGCTGGTGTGAACCCGTGGGTGGTGGGGTTCATCATGAACGCCTTTGTCGTGGTGTGGTTCATGCCGTATCAAAGTTCGGTGTATCTGACCGCTATCCACAGCGCCGGCGACGGCTGGGTTACCGAGCGCGCCACCACGTCGTACTGCGTGGTGTACTGCGTCATAGCGCTGATCGCCGCCTATGTGGCATACTTTGTGTGGCAGGCGACGGGTGTCTGGGCGCTGTAGCCCCGTGCAAGGAACGCATCGAAGGCGCATGGTATGTGGCAAAATGAGGATGTGATCCACGTGTTCCAATACGAGTGGTTCTTGGTGAGAAACGCCGCTTGTTTCCCTGATCGTCCTGCGGTTGTCGACAAAAACGGCACTCTGACATGGGAGCAGCTCAATCGACAGAGCGATTGGCTGGCGCAAGCTATGAAGGCGGTCGGCATTCAAAAGGGAAGGCGCGTGGCGCTTTTGTGGCACAGCTCGCTTGAGTGGATGCTGGTGTGGTGCGCATGCCAGAAAATCGGCGCCGTGACGGTACCGTTGAACGCGCGCCTTTTGCCCGAAGAGATTGCGCTTGATATGCATATGGCCGATTGCGATGTCTTGTTCTGCGCAGATCGTTTCCTGGAAACGGGCCGTTTTCTTGCAGGGAGGATCAACCTTACCGTGTTGGTCGCCGAAGGGGGCGCGCACGATGGCTCGTGGATGTCTTGGAGTGCGTTTTACAATCTGGGATCCTCCGGCCCCGTGTCGGAGGATTTGAAAGATGATGACGAGTCTATCATCTTGTTCACGAGTGGAACAACGGGACGGCCTAAAGGGGTTGTGCGCACGCAGAGAATGGTGCGCGAGCACGCTCTTGTCCTCGCGCTGGAAAGCGGGGGATGTTCGAAGCATGAGATCATGCTGACAACCTCGCCGTTCTACCATACCGGTGGTTTGATGTGCATCCTCAAGATGGCCGCGCTCGCTGGGACCGTGGTGCTGGTTGAGCGGTTTGACGCTCCTGCCGTGCTTGACATGATCGAGCGATACGAGGTCACGCAGGTGCTCATGGTGCCGCCTGTCGTTTACCGACGTTTGACGTCGTGTCCGAAAAGGGCTGATCTTACGTTGCCGAGCGTGCGGGATGTGCTGATCTCTGGCGGACGGTGCGATCTTGGGTACGCTCGTTCCATCTTCGAGCTGTTTCCCAATGCCCGATTGAGGTTTTCCTGGGGATCGACCGAGGCGTGTTCGATCACGAGCATCGCCCTCGACAAGACAACGCTCGAGCGTCGCCCCGAACTCGTTTCCACCGTGGGAACCGTCAACGCTCTTGTGGAGGTGAAGCTTGTTGACGAGCGCGGCCAAGATGTGAAGGACGGCGAGGTTGGAGAGGGGTTGGTTCGCTCGCCGATGGTGTTTCAGGGCTATCTTGGCAACGTCAAGGAATCCGGCCAGGATGTGCTTGCCGGAGGATGGTTGCGGACGGGCGATTTGCTCAAGCGCGACGCGGAAGGTTACTACTATCTTGTGGACAGGCTCAAGGATGTCATCAAAACGGGTGGAGAGAACGTGTACGCCTTGGAGATAGAAAGGGTTCTGCTCGAGCACCCGTACATAGCCGATTGCGCGGTGGTGGGCGTGTATGACGAGGTGTACGAAGAGGGCATAGCCGCAGCCATTGTATTGGAGCCAGGGCGCACCCTTGATCCTGACGATCTTATCTCGTTTTGCAGGTCGCATCTTCCTGGCTACAAGAAGCCTCGGTACTGGGCTGTGCTTGACGCGTTGCCCGTCAACAGCATAGGAAAAGTTCAAAAAGCCGAATTGCGAAGGCGGGGGAGAGCGCTTTTCTCTCCTTTGCCGGGCATCAACCGGAAAGGATGAAACGAGATGCCCGAAACCGATTTCGACGCGGTTGTCGTCGGCTCCGGGTGCGCGGGCGCCGTGGCGGCCTACGAGCTGGCGCGGGCCGGCAAGAGCGCGCTCGTCATCGAGCGCGGCAACTTCGCCGGCGCGAAGAACATGACGGGAGGGCGCGTCTACTCGCACTCACTGAAGAAGGTGTTCCCGAATTTTGAACAGGAGGCTCCGCTCGAGCGCAAGATCACCCACGAGCGCATGGCGTTCATGGATCCCGCGAGCCAGACGGCCGTGGACTTCACCTCGCCCGAGCTTTCCGAGGAGGGCAAGGACTCCTACGCCGTCCTGCGCGCGCCCTTCGACCAGTGGCTCGCCGGGAAGGCGGAGGACGCTGGCGCCGAGTACATCTACGGCATCGCCGTGGAGGAGCTTTTGAAGGACGAGTCCGGCAAGGTTGTCGGCGTGCGCGCCGGCGAGGACGAGATCACCGCCGAGGTGGTCATCCTCGCCGAAGGCTGCAACACCGTGCTCGCCGAGAGGTGCCTGGGCAATCCGCGTCCGAAGCCCAGCCAGATGGCGGTGGGCATCAAGCAGGTGTTCGAGCTGCCCGCGGGCGTCATCGAGGACCGCTTCCTGCTGCCGGAGGGCGAGGGCGCGGCCATGCTCTTCGTGGGCGACTGCACGCACGGCAACGTGGGCGGCGGCTTTTTGTACACGAACAAGGACTCCATCTCGCTTGGCCTTGTGGCCACCGTCTCAACGGCCGCTGACGGCGCCAACGAGACGCCGGTGTACCAGATGCTCGAGGATTTCAAGCACCATCCGGCTGTGGCCCCCATCATCAGGGGCGCGAAGCTTGTGGAGCACTCGGGCCACATGGTGCCCGAGGGCGGCCACGACATGGTGCCGCGCTACGTGTTCGACGGCTGCCTGGTGGCGGGCGAGTCGGCGGGGTTGTGCATGAACATGGGTTACCAGGTGCGCGGCATGGACTTCGCCATCGCGTCCGGCCAGATGGCTGGCCAGGCCGCGGTCAAAGCGCTCGACGCGGGCGACACGAGCGCGGCGGGTCTCGCGTCCTACAAGCAGGCCATGGAGGACTCGTTCGTCATCAAGGACCTGCGCACGTTTTGCAAGTGGCCCCACGTCATGGAGGGCTGGTCCAGCATGTTCGCCGACTACCCGGTCATGGCGAAAGAGGTTATGAACGCGCTGTTCAGCGTAGACGGCAAGCCGCAGAAGCCCCTCATGAAACGCATGATGCCCATCGTGAGGAAGCGCGGCCTCATCAAGCTGGCCAAAGAGGTGAGGAAGGCGGTGAAGTCGCTGTGAGCAAGGTGGGGAAGATCACGGTCAACGTCGACGGGTTCCTGGCGCTCGACAAGTACGAGGTGGACGAGGAGAGCGCTCACATCGAGCTGGCGGAGGACGACGGGTCCGAGGGGTACGCGGAGGAGTTCCTCAAGCTCGTGCGCGTATGTCCGGCGGCGCTTTACAAGATCGACGAGGACGGCAAGAGGTCTTTCGACTACGCCGGCTGCCTGGAGTGCGGCACCTGCCGCATCGCCTGCGAGGGCACCATCGTCGAAAAGTGGGACAACCCCCGGCCCACCATGGGCGTGGAGTACCGGTACGGATAGGGTGCCATGAGGCAGATACAGCAGGCCGTCCAAAACCTCGGTCTGTCCCAGCACCATTTGCAGACCATGACGCTTCTGGCCATGACGTCGGTCGAGCTGGAGGCGCACCTCGACGAGATCGCGCTCGAGAATCCCGTGATCGAGGTGGTCCGTCCCGACGTCGAGGTGGCCTTCGCCGCGGCGTCGCCGGGCTGGGATGGGCTTGTGGGAGGCGAGGGGCTGTCCTCGGACAAGATCGGCGACGTTCAAGATACCCCCTGCATCGAAGAGCACCTGCTCAGCCAAGTTGCCGTTGCACGGCTTTCGGAGCAGGAACTGCACGTGCTTCGCTATCTGATCGGCATGATCGATGAGAGCGGCTACCTTTCGCAGTCGCCGGAGCAAGCGGCGTCGAGTCTTGGCGTTGAGGCGGCGGTGGTCGTGCGCATGGTGGAGCTGCTCCAGTCCCTCGAGCCATGCGGCATCGGCGCGCGGTCGGTGCGCGAAAGCCTGTTGTTGCAGCTTGAGGCGCTGCATCCCGATGCCGTGCTGGCTCGCGGAATAGTGGCCGACCATCTGCCCCTTTTGGCGAAAAACCGTGTGGGCGAGATAGAGCGCGCCTTTCCTGGAACGTCGCGTCAAGAGGTGATCGAGGCGATGGGGCTTATTCGCAGCCTCGATCCTCGACCTGGGGCGATGTTCGCTCGCGAGCGAACGCAGTACGTGCTGGCGGACATTGTGGTCGAACAGACCGACGAGGGGTTCCGGGTGGAGCTAGGGCCTGCGGCAAGCTACGATGTGGTTCTCGACCCCTCCTTTCGCGCGAAGGCGAGGGAGGGGGCCGACGGATCGGCGGTTGAATGGGTGGAAGGCAAATACCGCCAGGCGTACGGCCTGCGCGCCAGCCTCAGGCAGCGACGCGAGCTCATGTTGAGCATCGCCGAGCAGTTGGTGGCCAGGCAGAAGGCGTTTTTCGCCTTCGGGCCGCGTCATCGGCGGGAGGTGACCATGGGCCAGGTCGCCGAGGATCTGTCCGTCAGCGTTTCAACTGTGAGCCGTGCGGTCAAAGGGTCCTTCGTGCAGTGCCGTTGGGGCGTGGTTCCCATGAAGTCATTGTTCTCGCACTCGACCATAGCCCGTCCCCCCGCAGGCGGCAACCTCCGCATGATGTTGCGCGACATTGTGGAAGGCGAAGACAGGTCCTGCCCTCTGAGCGATCAGAAGATCGCGGAAGAGTTCGCACGCCGCGGCGTGGAGCTGTCGCGCAGGACGGTCGCCCGGTTCCGGCAGGAACTGGGCATTCCTCCTGCTTCCGAGCGGCGTTACCGTTGAGCGTGGGGACTCTCGGGGGAGGGGGCTTCATCATGGCGTCCTTCCAAGGGTGATGCGATTGTTGTTGCGCGGGCCCGCTGAAACCATGATAGCGGACGGACTTTGCGCGCCGATGGCGCGTTTCCAGCGGAAAACCGGCGCGATCTTGCGCGGATCCAGCATGCTTCCCACATGGATCTGATGCAAACCTAGCGCGCCTCCAGCACGGATCCAGCGGCGTTCCAACGTGGTTCCAGCACGTCTCCAGCGTCCCAGGTCGGCGCTTCGGCCGATCCTCGGATGGCGGTCGTCTTCGACGGTGGAAACCCGTTTCCCTCCCGCCGGATTGCCGTTCGTGGTGAAATGAAGGGATGCTTGTAGGTTTTTCCCGCGCATCGGTTTGGGGGCGGTGCGTACGGACGCGCATCCTTATAATGGTGGCGAAACGCACTCTCGCATTCGGAAGGATTCGAGTTCATGGATATCGTTCTCATGATCGTTTACGCCACGCTCGTGCTGGGATTCCTCGTGTTCATTCACGAGGGCGGGCACTATTTGGCCTCGCGCGCGTTCGGCGTGCGCGTGACCGAGTTCATGCTGGGCCTGCCCGGTCCCAGCATCGGGTTCACCAGGGGAGGCACCAAGTTCGGCGTCACGCCCATCCTGTTGGGAGGCTACGCCAAGGTGTGCGGCATGGAGCCGGGCGAGATGAGCCCTCATCTGGAGAAGGTCCTCGCGTCCCTGTATCGTCGCGGCACCGCCAACATGGAGGACGTGGCCGCCGACTGCGGCATCTCCGACGACGACGCCTACGCGGCGCTCGAGGAGCTGACGGAGTGGGGCAGCGTGCTGGGGCCGACGAAGAAAGACCAGTACAACACCTACCGCACGCCCGCGTTGAGGCCAACGAAAAAGCAGGTCAAGGCCGCGCGTGCGGCAGGTTTGCCCGATCCCGCCTCCTACGGGGCGGGCGAGCCTCGTCCCGTGGACGATCCGCGCGCCTTCTTCGAGAGCGAGTACCGCCAGCAGTACCGCAGCCTGCCGTTTTGGAAACGCGCCGTCATTTTGGTCGCCGGCGTGGCGGTGAACCTCCTTTTCGCCGTCGCGCTGTTCGTCGTTCTGTTCTCCGTGATCGGCGTGGACATGCAGAATCCGACGACGGGCGTGGTGCAGCATGTGGTGGTGGGTCCGCTGCAGGCCGTGCAGGTGGGGTTCTCCTATATCGGACTGGTCGTGCAGATGATCGCGGGGCTGTTCAATCCCGCCACTGCGGCCGACACCGTGTCCAACTCCTCGTCCATCATCGGCATCGCGGTCATGTCCAAGGATGCGTTCGACATGGGGCCGGTCTACGTCATCCAGTTCGTGGCGTCCATTTCGGTGTCGCTCGGCATCATGAACCTGCTGCCCATCCCGCCGCTTGACGGCGGCCGCCTGGTGGTTGAAGTGTTCCAGAAGATCTCGCGTCGCACGGTGTCGATGCGGGCGCTCAACTACCTGTCGATGGCCGGCATGGCGCTGTTCGTCTGCTTCTTCCTGATCATGGCGAACCAGGACATCCAGCGCATCATATCGGGGGCGGGGTTCGGCGCGTAGGCCCTCCGTGCCGCGTCGTCGAGCTGCTCCGCGAAAACCCTGTGCATTTGCGCCGTCTTGCGCGCGATCGGAGGTAGAATAGGCCGATACGCTCGCGCCCCCCGGCTTTTCTCCGCTTGGGATGTCGCGCTGTCAGCGCGTGCGACGACGGCGGCGGGCGGAAGGACGAGGAACGGAGGCCCGATGGCATCATGCGCCAAACCGAACGAGGCCACCCGCCGGGTCATGGTGGGCGGCGTGCCCCTGGGCGGCGGCGCGCCCGTCGCGGTGCAGTCGATGCTCAACGCGCCGGCCGACGACGTGGCGGCCAACCTCGCGCAGATCGACGCGCTCGCCCAGGCGGGCTGCGAAATCGTGCGCATGGCCGTCCCGCGCAAAAGCTGCCTTGATGCGTTTTCGGCCGTGTGCGAGCAGTCGCCCCTGCCCGTGGTGGCCGACGTCCACTTCTCCGCGGACATCGCCGTGGCGGCCGCCCGCCGGGGCGCGGCGAAGCTGCGCATCAATCCCGGCAACATCGGCGGGCTCGATGCGACCGACGCCGTGTTGGATGCGGCGGGCGAGGCGGGCATCCCCATCCGCATCGGGGTGAACGCGGGCTCGCTCGATGCCGAGCTGGCGGCGCGCGACGATCTTGCGCTTCCGGAGAAGCTGGCCCGCTCGGCCGCGGACTACGTGCGCCACTGCGAGGCCCGCGGTTTCCGCGACCTGGTGGTCAGCGCGAAGGCTCACGACGTGATGACCACGGTGCGCACGTACCGCCTGCTCAGCGAGGAGCTTCCGCACGTGCCCCTGCATATCGGCGTCACCGAGGCGGGCACGGCGTTCCAGGGGCTTGTCAAAAGCGCGTGCGGCTTGGGCGTTCTTTTGGAGGAGGGCATCGGCGACACGCTGCGCATCTCGCTCACCGACGATCCCGCGACCGAGGTCCGGGCGTGCTGGACGCTGCTCGCGGCGCTCGACCTGCGCCGTCGCGGCCCGGAACTCATCAGCTGCCCCACGTGCGGGCGCTGCCAGGTGGACCTCATCGCGCTCGCGCGCGAGGTGGAGGAGCGCATCGCCGGTCTGGACAAGCCGCTTAAGGTGGCGGTGATGGGCTGCGTGGTGAACGGGCCGGGCGAGGCTGCCGACGCCGACATAGGCGTGGCGTGCGGCAAAGGGTCCGGCGCGGTGTTTTCCAAGGGAACCGTCGTCCGCAAGGTGGAGGAGAGCGCCATCGTGGACGCTTTGATGGAGGAGATAGGAAGGCTATGACGAACGTGAACATCATGCGCATGAGCGAGCTGTACGCGCCCACGCTCAAAGAAGATCCCGCCGACGCGGAGATCGCGAGCCATCGGCTGCTTCTGCGCGCGGGCTTCATCCGCAAGACGGCTTCGGGCGTGTACACCTTCCTGCCGCTTGGCAAGAAGGTGCTCGCGAAGGTGGAGAACATCGTGCGCGAGGAGATGGACGGCATCGGCGCGCAGGAGATCATGATGCCGGCCCTGCAGCCGGCGGAGCTGTGGTACGAGTCCGGCCGCTGGAACGACTACGGCCCCGAGCTCATGCGCCTTGAAGATCGCCATGAGCACGAGTTCTGCCTCGGACCCACCCACGAGGAGCTGCTCACCGCCCTCGTGCGCAACGAGCTGCGCTCCTACAAGGAGCTGCCGCTTTCGCTCTACCAGATCCAAGTGAAGTTCCGCGACGAGATCCGCCCCCGCTTCGGGCTTCTGCGCAGCCGCGAGTTCATCATGAAGGACGCCTACAGCTTCCACGCCACCCAGGAATCGCTGCAGAAAACCTACGACGAGATGAGCGAGGCGTACGGGCGCATCTGCGAGCGCATGGACATGGACTATCGCCCCGTCGAAGCCGACTCCGGCCAGATCGGCGGCAGTGTGACCTGCGAATTCATGGCGCTTGCCGAAGCGGGCGAGGCTGAGCTGGTGCATTGCTCGTGCGGATACGCCGCCAACGTGGAGGCCGGCGACTGCCTGGCCCGCCCCACGGTCCACGACGTGCCGAAGATGGAGAAGGTGGCCACGCCCGGCGTGCACACCATCGCCGAGCTTGCGGAGTTTTTGGACATCCCCGAGTCCTCCACCGTGAAGGCGCTTTCGGGCAAGAACGACGAGGGGCGTCTGACCGTGCTGTTCATCCCCGGCGACCACGAGCTCAACGAGCTTAAGGCCGCGCGCGCGGCGGGCGGCTTCACGCTGCTTTCCGACGAGGAGATGGAGGGCTTCGGCCTGCGCAAGGGTTCGATGGGCCCGGTGGGGCTGCCCGAGGAAGCCTACGTCATCGCAGCGCGCAGCCTGCAGGCGGTGCCGAAGTGGGTCGTGGGCGCCAACGAGGACGGTTACCACTACGTGGGCGCGCGCCTCGGCGAGGACTTCCAGGTGGACGAGTGGGCCGATTTGTGCGTGGTGCGCCCCGGCGACAGCTGCCCTGCGTGCGGCCTTCAGCTTGAAGGCGCGCGCGGCATCGAAGTGTCGCAGGTGTTCCAGCTCGGCGACAAGTACTCCCGCGCCATGGGCGCCACGTTCATGGCCGAGGACGGCTCCGAGCAGCCTTTCATCATGGGGTGCTACGGCGTGGGCATCTCGCGCACCGTGGCCGCCATCGTGGAGCAGCACAACGACGAGCACGGCATCGCCTGGCCGCTGTCCGTGGCGCCGGCGCACGTGTGCGTGATCCCGCTTACGGTGGGCGACGACGAAGTGCAGCCCGCCGCCGAAAAGCTGGCGGCCGACCTGGCGCGCCTCGGCTTCGAGGTGGCCATCGACGACCGCAAGGAACGTGCGGGCGTGAAGTTCGCCGACGCCGATCTCATCGGCTGGCCTTTGCAGGTTATAGTGGGGAAGCGCGGTCTGGCCGAGCAGAAAGTGGAGGTGAAGCGGCGCAGCAACGGCGCGCGCCGGGACATCCCGCTTGCTGCGCTCACCGACGCGCTCGCGTTCTCGCAGCGCAACGCGAAGGTGTGGGGTTCCGAAGTGAGCCTGTTCGGATCGCTGTTCGAATAGGGGCTGCGGCGACTGTCGGCTGCCGGGGCATCCCTCATGGCGAGGCCCCGGCGCGTTCAACGCGGGAAAGGGAGAGCATGTCTTGCTCAATAGAGGCCGTTTTGTTCGACCTGGACGGAACGCTGCTGGACACCTACGACTTGCTGTTGTCCACCTTTCGCCACGCCACGCGGAAAGTGCTGGGCGAAGCGCTGCCCGACGAGCAGCTCATGGCCAAAGTGGGGCAGCCGCTTGTCGTTCAGATGTGGGATTTCACCGATGACGAGTCGGTGCATGACGAGCTTTGCCGCGTGTACCGCGAGCACAACGCCCTGGTCCACGACGACCTGATCAAGGTGTTCCCCGACACGAGGGATATGCTCGACCGCCTGAAGGACGCCGGACTTCCGCTTGGCGTCGTCACCTCGAAGCGGCACGAGCCTGCCATGCGCGGCCTCGATCTCTTCGCGCTTGCCGGTTACTTCGATTTCCTCGTGGGGTCCGACGATTGGCCCGAGCACAAGCCGGCTCCGGGCCCTGTGGCGCACGGATGCGCGCTTTTGGGACGCAGCCCGGGGTCGTGCCTGTACGTGGGCGACAGTCCTTTCGACATCCAGGCGGGCAACGGGGCGGGGTGCCTCACCGCGGCGGCGCTTTGGGGCATGTTCCCGCGCAAAGCGCTCGTGGCCGAGCGCCCCACGTTCGTTTGCGGCAGCTGCTCGGAGGTGGCCTCTCTGTTTGAGGGCGGATTGCGCTGACGTGCGAGGGGGCTGTTCGGAGCGGCGGGGGAGGGGGCGCGGCTTGCTCTCCGGTCCGCCGTTGCCCTTTCCCCCGTTTTGGTGCATCATGGTTCCAAGGTCGAAAGCGCGCGCTTTCGACGGGTCACGGCGAAGGAGGCACTCATGGCGCATCTCGGTGACGGTTTCAAAGACATTTTCTTGGCGGGCGTGGGGGCTATGGCCATCACGGGCGAGAAGACCAAGGAGCTGGTGGACCAGCTCATCGCAAAAGGCGAGCTCACGGTCGACCAGGGCAGGGAGATCAACTCGGAGCTCAAGCACAAGGCCGAAGAGGCTGTCACGGCCGTGCGCTACGACGCGCTGGAGGCCCGCATGGCCGCCATGACGCCAAAGGAGCGGACGGAGTTCGCCGCGAAGGCCGCCGAATTCGCCGCGAAGGCGAACGCCGAGGCCGAGGGCGCCTCAGACGAGTCGGGCGGGGAGGTCTCCGGCGCGGACGCACCGGAGACGGGCGCGTAAATCCGGGCGGCGTTCGGGCGCATGGCGGACAACACCCTGCTCAAGTACTTCTTCAGTTCCGGCGCGGACGTTGATCCGGAGAACCGGTTCCACCTCAGCCGCAAGACGCGGGCGCGCCGGCTGAAGGAGATATACTCCATCCTTCAGAAGCATCGCTTCCTCAAAGGATTCACGCCCGAGGAGTTTCGCGCGGTGCTCGAGGATCTGGGCCCCAGCTTCGTCAAGATCGGGCAGACGCTGTCCACGCGCTCGGAGATACTGCCGAAGGCGTACTGCGACGAGCTGGCCAAGCTCCAGACGGAATGCGAGCCGCTGTCGTTCGAGAGCATCCTGGCGGCGCTTGACGACATCTACGGCGCGAAGCGCGAAGAGGTTTTCTCGGATATCGATCCCACACCGCTTGGCAGCGCGTCGCTTGCGCAGGTGCACAAGGCCCGTCTTGCGAACGGCGACGTCGTGGCCGTGAAGATTCAGCGTCCGGGCGTCAAGGCCACCATGGCGCAGGACATCGACATCATGCGCATGGTGGCCCGCCAAGCGTCGCGGTTCATGAAAGACGAGCAGATGCTCGATTTGCGCGACGTGGTGGAGGAGCTGTGGGCGACGTTTTTGGAGGAAACCGACTTTCAGCGGGAAGCGGCCAACTTAGAGGAGTTCGCCCGGCTCAACAAAGACGTGGCGTTTATCGACTGCCCAAAGGTGTATCCGGAGCTTTGCAGCGAGTACGTGCTGGTCATGGAGTACATCGACGGGATCCCCATTCTGGCCGCCGACAGGCTTTTGGCGGCGGGATACGATGTGAGCGAGATCGGCGAGAAGATCCTCGACAACTACGCGACGCAGATCCTCGACCATGGGTTCTTCCACGCCGACCCCCATCCTGGGAACCTGCTTATCCGCGGCGGCAAAATCGTCTACATCGATTTGGGCAACATGGGCAGGTTGTCGCCACGCGATCGCGCCGGTTTCGGCAGCATCATCGAGGCTGTGGGCATGGAGAGTTCCACCGAGCTCAAAGACGCCCTCATGTCCTTTGCCGTTGCGAAGGACAACGCAGCCATCGATCACACGCGCTTCCTCGCCGATCTCGACCTGCTGCTTTCGGACTATGGATCGTGCGACGTTGCGGACATAGACATAGGCCAGTTCCTCACGGACATCCTCATGCTCACGCGTTCGTGCAAGGTCACCTTGCCGTCTTCCATCACAAGCGTGTCTCGCGGCATCGTGACGCTGGAGGGGACCATTGCCCCCTTCATTCCCAACGAGAACGTCGTCGGCATCATCAACGCGCACATCCAGCGGTCGAAGGATCCGCGCGACGAGCTGGTGGCGGGGATGCGGGATCTGGCGATGGCGCTGCGCTCGTCTGCGGGTGGGACGCTTGACGCCGCGCGCTATTCAGGCGAGGCGCTCAAGATGCTGACGCGGGGCCAATTGAAGGTGAACATGGAGGTTCTCGGTAGCGAAGCTCCGTTTTCCAAGCTGTCGAAGATCATGAATCGCCTCACGGTGGGCGTCATCATCGCCGGCCTTTTCATCGGTTCGAGCATGCTGGCCCTTTCTGCTATGGAACCCCGTCTTCTGGGCGTCCCCGTGCTCGCCTTCTTCGGGTACCTGGGGGCGGCCGTCCTCTCTATCTGGGTGCTGATCGGCATAGGCAGGCGCAAGCTGTAGGGTCCTGCTTGTTTTCGCCTGCTGGCGAAGGTTTTCGTTTCTGCTGGTGGGAAGAGGGGCAACTTTGAGTTGCGGAAAATTCCAAGCAGAATCGGTCGCATTTTGTCCTCCGCAACCGTAATCTGGTCATCAGATTTGGGCGATCGGGGCGAGAAAGGATATGCGATGAACGTGGAAATAGCGGAGCGCTTGGCGGCGCGGCGCAAGAAGGCGGGTCTGTCCCAAGAGGCGTTGGCCGAGAAGCTGGGCGTGTCCCGGCAGGCCGTATCGAAATGGGAGCGCTCGGAATCATCGCCCGACACGGACAACCTCATCGCGCTCGCCCAGCTTTACGGCGTGTCGCTCGATGAGCTTCTGTACGTGGGCGCCGACATCGAAGACGATGTGACGTTCGAGGCGGCCGACCGAGCCGCCGAGCGCGCGGCAGGGGAGTCCGCTCGCGCTTTCGCGTCGGGCGAGTCGGGCGGGTCGGCGGAGGAGGGGACTGCGAAAGTCCGCGTCGGTTTTGACGGCATCCACGTGGACGATGGCAAGGAGCGCGTGCACGTGTCTTGGCGCGAGGGCATCCACGTGTCCAGCGCCGCAGGCGACGAGGTGCACATCGGCCGCGGCGAGGCAACGATCAACGGCAAGCCTCTGAGCGCGTTCGAGAAGGCATGGGTGAAGTTCCCGTTCCCGCTCGTGGTGGTTGCCGCCTATCTGTTGCTCGGCGCGTTTTCGAGTCTGCAGGGGCTTGCCAACATGTGGGGAATCGGGCTTTTCCTGTTCTTTGCCATTCCGCTCTATTATCTGGTCGGGCGCGCTATTGGACAGAGGCGTTTTGCGCCGTTTGTCCAAGGCGCGTATCCTGTTTTTGCGGCAGCCTGGTTCTGCTTCATGGCCTTCGTGGAAGGCGAACCCCATCCGGCATGGGTGGCGTTTCTGACCATCCCCCTTGTCGAGTGGCTTGCATGCAGCGTGTCACGTTGGTGGCGCAACCTCGGGCGCGACAGGTCGGAGGCCGGGCAAGGCCGTGTGGACGAGGGGGAATCCTAAGCGGCCTTGCCCGGCGTCGGCGGACCTTAGTTTCGAGGCTCGGCGCAGGACCCCGGCGCATCGTTCTCAAGGGCGGCCAGCGCCTCCTCGATGCCAAGCCCGTTCTCCTTCATTGCGCGAAGCATTTCGATCGTCCGGGTCTTTTCTTCCGACCGTCCTTCCGCACGACCCTCTTCACGACCCTCTTCACGACCCTCTTTGAGGCCCTCTTCACGACCCTCTTCGAGTCCTTTCGCGTGGCCCTCTGCACGCCCTTCGGCCGCGGCGTGGGCCTTCGCATCTCGGATGTCCCATTCCAGCCAACTCATGTTCTGGATCCACTCCTCGTCTTCATGGGCTTGCTCCACTGCGTGCGCGAGCTTCGACGTGAGAGGGTCGGCAAACGCCACCTTCTCCGTTTCCACGAATTGTAGCAGGCTTGCGATTTCCGGGCGAGCCTGCTCGAGATCGCCCTGGGAGTTCAGGACGACATCAAGGGAACCGTTGTCGAACGCGACGTCCGGATCCTCGTCGCAGCGGCTCCTGAACGTGTAGGTGGGAAGCCCTTTTCCGAAAGGATCGCGCCTGCAGATGAATATCACGTACACGGGTCTGAGGTCTTCGAAATCGTCTCCTTTGTTGAGCATGCGCCTGTCGAGCTGGGAGCGGTAGTACCGCATGCGCTTGGGCAGGCTTTCCTGCTCGTAGCTTTGCATCTCCACCTCGAATGCGGCCCGGTCGCTCTTGGCGAACACGTCGAACCGAACGCCTCTCCGCACGATGGCGGGGCCTTCGGATTCAACTTCAATCGCCTCGATGCGGTCGATGCGGATGTCCAAGATGCGTTCCAGTATCTCCCTGCACAGGTCGGGATTGTCTTGCATGACCTTTGCGAAGACATAACGATTCGAGAACGGCAGCCGCCTTTCCATGGATTCACCCTCTTTCGCCCCCTCTGCGATTCGAGGATCTGATCCAGATCCTGCAGGCGTGGTGCGGGCCGCGGAGGGGTTGCTGCGGCCATCTATGGGCAAGCGGACAAGATGTCGTTCGCAAGCGCCTGCTCGGGCTTTCTGACAATGGTATAATAGCATGTATTACAAACTTTTGTACAGAAAATTTTGAAAAAAAAAAGGGGGGGGGGATCATGAGACGGCGCTCGGCATCTGCGGCAAACTGCTGTGCGGCTGTGCGACCTCAAAAAAGAGCCCCGGTTCAAAACGAACCGGGGCTCTTTTTTTGCTTGGCCAACCTTGCGCTCCGCAGTTTCCCTCGACCGCGGGATGGCCGCCTTACACGAACTTGCTGTAGTCGTAAGTGCTGCGGCCGTTCGGTTTCTTGGCGGTCTTTTTCCCTTGGGCCTCGGCTCGCTGCTTCTTGGCAACGCGCTTCGCCGCATTGGTGTAGTTCTTCGAGGGCTTGCGCTTGAAGCCGGCTTCGCTGCGCTCAAAACCCTCCCGACGCTTGCCGTCGGGGCGATCGTTTTGACGGCGCTCGGAGCTGCGCCCTTTGAACTCGCTTCTGCCGCTTCCCGGACGCCGGGCGCCTCCGTGGCGGTTCCCTCCGTAGCTGCGGCTGCTCTTGGGTTTCCCGCTCCGCGCCCCGGCTCCGCGGCGCTCGCCCTTCTTGGGCTTTTCGAGCAGGGACAGGTCAAGCTCGAACGTCTCAAGCTCCATAAGCGGAATGTGCTTGTCGATGAGCTTTTCGATGTCGGCGAGCAGGCGGCGATTCTCGCGGGTGACGAAGGAGATGGCGTAGCCTTGCTCGCCCGCGCGACCCGTGCGTCCGATGCGGTGCACGTAGTCTTCGGGCATGTCGGGCAGATCGAAGTTGATCACGTGGTCCACATCGGGCACGTCGATGCCGCGCGCAAGCACGTCGGTGGCCACAAGAACGGAGGTCTTCCCGCGACGGAAGTTCTCAAGCGCGCGCCGCCGCTGGCCCTGCGATTTGTCGGAATGGATGGACTCGGCGCTGTATCCCGCATTGCGCAGCTCCTCGGCGCACTCCTCGGTGCGATTCTTCGTGCGCGCGAACACGATGACGCGCTCCGAGCCTTTCTCGTCGAGCACGGCATGCAGAAGCTCGGGCTTCTGGAAGTTCTTGATGGGCATCATGAACTGCTCCACCGTCTTGGCGGTCTCCCCGTTCCGGGCGATCTCGACCATGGCGGGATCGCTCAGAAGCGATCCGAGGTTCTTCTGGATGGACTGGTCGATGGTGGCCGAGAACAGAAGCGTCTGGCGGCAGTCGGGAGTGGCCTCCACGATGGTGGTGACGTCCGGCAGAAAGCCCATGTCGAGCATGCGGTCGGCCTCGTCGAGCACCAGCACGCCGATGCTTCCCAGATCCACCACGCCGCGCGCCATAAGGTCCTTCAGGCGGCCTGGAGTGGCGATGAGCACGTCGGTGCCGCCTCGCAGCTCCTTGATCTGGGGTCCGTAGGAGGTCCCGCCGAACACGGTGGTCACGAAGTGCCCGGTTTTGCGGGCGATCTGCATGCACGTGCGGGCGATCTGCTGCGCGAGCTCGCGCGTGGGGCTGACCACCAGCACGCGCGGCGCGCGGCCCCGGCCCTTGACGCGGGGCAGCACGGACAGCACAGGCAGCAAAAACGCCGCCGTTTTGCCGGTGCCCGTGCTGGCTGCGGCAATGAGGTCGCGGCCTTTCAAAACCAAGGGAATGGCCTGCTCCTGCACGGGGGTGGGGTTCTCGTAGCCCAAGCGGTCGACAGCCGCGAGGGCAGCTTGGGAAAGGCCGAGGTCGGCAAAGTCGCTCATCATGTTTTCCGTTTCTCTTCGTGCGCGTTGCGCGCTGACCGTTCGCATGCGTCGCCTTCTCCAAGAGGGTTCGGCGCCATGCCCCTGTTCGCACCCGCTCCAGCGGTGTGCATTGCGCTTTACCCGAGCCGCTTATCTCAATCTATTTGGCGAAGCTATGCGAACGCGAAAAGAAAAGAGTAAGAATTTCGTGTGAAGCGGCCCTACAGTATGTCCGTTTCGGCCTTTCGAGGCGACCGCGAAACGAGGAAATCGCGAAAACGTACAAAAATATCCACGATCTCTCCAAATCGGTCCATCCGCTTCTGGCATCCGCCTTGCCCGACCCGCGAAAAGGAGGGGGAGACTTCATGGACATTGGCGATGTCGTTGCCAAACGAGCACCCCGTCGCTATTATAGGGAAGACTTATGACAGATAGGTCGGGTTGCGGACGTTGGCGAGCATGGCCGTTCGCGCTCGGCGCGGTGGAACAGGATCACACGGCTTCCCATGGGATTTTCAAACGACGAACGCTACGCGGCCCACGGTCGCCACGACGCCTCTGCGCATCGCGGAGGCGCTCGCGGCAGCGTGCAGGGCGGAAGCGGCGCGCACGGGTCCGGTGGGCGGATTCCTTCGGGGCGTGTGCCGCAAAGCCCTCGCTCTTCGCATGTCGCAGGCGTTCGTCCCGTCCAAGGGGCGGCTTATCCGGGCTGGCAAGGCGGTCAGGGCGGAGGCTATCCCTCGTCGAACGATGAGATCATCCGCGTTCGCAAGAAGCGCAAGAAGCACAAGAAGCTGAAGCGCGCGCTGCTTGTCGCGGCCATTGTCTTGGTCGTGCTTGTGGGGGGCGCGGCCGCTTATGCGGCGTGGTACACGGGCACGCTCTCCAGCAACATGGCCTTGGACGAGCAGGAGCGTTCGGAGCTTGATACGGTGCTCACCGCCGCAGACAGCCAGCAGGAGCCGTTCTACGTGCTGCTGGTGGGTTCCGACAACTGGGAAACGTACGGCGAGCGCTCCGACGCCCTGGTTCTGCTTCGCATAGATCCCGTCGGCCATCAGATCACCATGGTGTCGGTGCCGCGCGACACGCCCTATATGCTCAACGGCAACAAGGTGAAGATCAACCAGGCGTTCTCGGAGGAGGGGGCGGCAGGCGCGGTCACGGCCGTGCAGGAGTTGACCGGCGTGCCCATCAGCTACTACGCCGAAATCGAGTTCGCCGGGCTTGCCGAGTTCGTGGACTCCATGGGCGGCATCTACGTGGACGTGCCCTACACCATCGACTACGAGGTGTATACGAAGGACCAGGACGTCGTGCACATCGAGGCGGGAAACCAGCTTCTCGACGGCACCCAGTGCGTCGCCTTGGCGCGCATGCGCACCGCCTACGGCGACGACCAGGACGCCGTGCGCCAGTCCAACGTGCGCGCGATGGTGCTCGCCCTTATGAAGAGCGTGCTGCAGTCGCCGCCGGTGGAGGTTCCCGGCTTGGTGCAGAGGCTGTCCTCGTGCGTCAGCACGAACATGGACCTGCAGACCATGGCCTCCTTGGCGACGGACTTCGCGTCGGCGGGTGACCCGGTGGTCTACACGTGCACGGGCCCCTACAAGGGCGACATCGATCAGGAGACCGGCCTGTGGCTGTGCTACGAGGATCCCGAAGGCTGGGCCGCGCTGATGGAGGCGGTGGATTCGGGGCAGAACCCCGAGTCTGCGGCCACCACCGTCGAAGGCAAATAGCGGCGTACTTGTCGGAAAACAGGAAGATGGACGAATGACACTGCTCGAACTGTTCAAACTGCTCAAGAAGCACCTGGCCCTGGTGGTGGCGCTTCCGGTGGTGCTGGCCATTGCAACGGCCGGCGTCAGCTGGGGCGTTCTCCAAAACCAATACACGGCCACCGTTTCTGTGTACGTGCTGACCTCAAAGGACAGCGAGTCCTCCTCCAACACCACCGCCTACAACGACCTGACGGCCAGCCAGCTTATGGCAAACGACATCGCCATGCTGGCCGAGTCGGCGACGGTGAAGGAGAAGACCGCGCAGTCTTTGGGCATGGACTCCCTTTCCGGTTACAAGATCTCCGTGGAGTCCAGCACCACCACGCGCGTGATCGACATCTCGGTGACGGCGGGCAAGGCCGATGCGGCCTCCATTGTGGCGAACGAGACGGCTGCCGTGCTGTCCACGGTCGCCCAGGAGGTCATGGGGGTGGAGAGCGTGAACGTGGTCGATCAGGCCCAGGTCCCCTCAAGTCCTTCGGGCCCGCCGCGCACCATGTACACCGCAGTGGCCTTCCTGGCCGGCATCTTCCTGGCTGTCGCCGTGGTGGTGGTCATGGACATGCTGAACACGCGGGTCCGCAACCCCGAAGAGGCGGAAGAGCTGTTGGGCGTGCCGGTGATCGGCCGCATCCCCACCATCAAAGGCTAGGGAGGGTACCGTCATGGCCAAAAAGAAGAAGTCGTCCAACCTCCTTGAGGTGCAGAACGCGGCGAAGACCCTGTTCGCCAACATCCGGTTCATGTCCCCCGACGAGCCCATCCGCAGCATCGTCATGACCAGCTCGGTGCCCAACGAGGGCAAGTCCACGTGCTCGGTGGAGCTGGCGCGGGCCATTGCCACGTCGGGCAAGACCGTGCTTTTGGTGGAGGCCGACATGCGTCGGCGCACGTTGGCCGACATGTTGAACGTGCGTCCTCCCGCGGGGGTGTATTCGGTGCTCACGGACGCCACGCCGCTGTCGCAGGCCGTGGCCGCCACGCAGACTCCGAACATGTACTTCCTGGATGTGGAGCCGAACATCCCCAATCCCGCCGACATCATCTCGTCCAAGCGCTACCGCAAGCTGGTGTCGCTTTTGGAGGAGGGCTACGACTACGTGGTGTTCGACACGCCTCCGGTGGGCACGTTCATCGACGCGGCCATCCTGTCCACGTTGGTGGACGGCACCGTGATGGTGGTGAAGCCCGGCTCCACCAAGCGCGCCGAGCTTGTGGACGCCTACGAGCAATTGAAGAAGGCCGATGCGAACGTTTTGGGCGTGTGCGCCACGTTCTGCGAGGGCACCGGTTCCGAGTATTATTACGCGTACTACACCAAAGACGGCGACAGGGTGAAGGGCGATAGGGACGTGGAGGCGCTGCAGTCGCCCACGCCGCCTGCGCCGCGCACTGCGCGCGGGTCCGTGCCCGGTCGCGGCGTGGCTGCAGCCCAAGCCGCCAATCGCGCCAAGTACGCCTCCTCTGGCGCTGCCGGGAAAGGGCGTGGCGCTCGATGAGGGACATGCACTGCCATATCCTTCCCGGAGTGGACGACGGCGCGCGCGATCTGAACGAATCGCTTGCCATGCTGGATGCCGCCCGCCAGGCGGGCGTCACCTCCATCGTGTGCACGCCGCATTGCCGCGACCCGTATTTCGATTACGATGCCATGTGGGACGCCTACGAGCTGTTGGCTGCCCATGCGGACGGGTTCCCCCTCACCATGGGGTTCGAGGTGAACCACTCCAAGCTCATGGATCTGGGGATGGAGTGGGTCGATCGGCTCTGCTTCGACGGGACGGGCGAGTTTTTGCTGGAGCTTTCCACGCGCGCCCGCAAACCCGAGTTCGAAGTGTACGAGCGCACCATCTTCGAGCTGCAGGGCAAGGGCTACCAGGTGATCATCGCCCATCCGGAGCGTTACCGGGCCATCCAGGAGGATGTCGAGGTGGCGCGTCGGCTGGTGAGGATGGGGTGCAAGCTGCAGGCCTCGGCCGACTTCGTGGCCGGGGGCAGGATGGGCGCCGAGCGGAAGCCGGCCAAGCGCCTGTTCGAGGAGAACCTGTACTCCTACATAGCAAGCGACGCCCACCGGGTTGAGCACTATCGCTATCTGGCCGAGGCCAGGAAGAACTACCGCACGCGCGGGGCGCACGCGCGCGTGTAGCGGCAGCCTTCTGCCGCCAGCCCTCTTGACAGGGAGGTCTGACGGCAGGAAACTGCATTGCCGTGCAAGCGGCACAGGCCTTTGAGGCGCTGAGCGCTTCGAGGGCGGACATACCTTGAGGAAAGCGGGATCGTCGCTGGGTGCGCGTTCCGGATCGATCAAGGGGCCATATCGTTGTTGAGCTTTTGGGTCAAAGGACCCAAGGCGAAGCCATGTCTTGCAGACCCCCTCCAGGCCATTGTGCGCCTGGGGGGGGGGTCTGCGTGTTTTCTGCTGTTTTTCCTGGGGAGGTGGTGGCATGTGGTATGTCGTGCAGACGGTCGGCGGGCAGGAGAAGCAGGTGCTCGACCTGCTGGAAAAGCTGATCGGCCAAGACCTTGTTCAGGAGGCGTTCGTTCCCCAGTACGAAGTGAAGAAGCGGATCCGGGGAGAGTGGCGCATGCGCACGGAGGTGCTGCTCCCCGGCTACTTGTTTGTGGTGACCGACGATCCCGGAAAGCTGCGGGATGAGTTGCGGTCCGTTCCCAAGTTCACCCGGCTGCTTGCCAACAACGATGTGTTCGTCCCCTTGAACGATCAGGAAGTTGCGTTCATCAACGCGTTCACAAAGCCCGGTCGGCGTGTGGTTGGGTTCTCGAACGGCGTGATGGAAGGCGATGAGATTGTGATCCTCAATGGCCCGCTCATGCATCAGGCGGGCCTGGTCAAGAAGGTGGACCGCCACAAGCGGCTTGCCTACTTGGAAATGGAGATGCTCGGCAGGAAGAAAACCGTCAAAGTCGGCCTGGAAATTGTACAAAAGCGACCTTGAAAAACAAATAGAGCAGGGATACGCGGAGGAGCGGGAGGGTTGCCATGCGCCCTTTGAGGCTTCCGACAACTCCGACGGACTTGACGTTTCTTGCGCTGGGAACGGCGCCGTGGCTGCGCCCGGGGAGGCGGCCGAGGCCGGCTGCGCATCAGGTGCGAAGTGGTTGGAATGCCCAGTCCCCTCTGGTGCAAAGCCGTGGGACGCTTCGGGATACCTTACGGATAAGGAGGCCCTGCGCCTGCTGGCGGACCGCGATTCCGGCGTGCGCCCCGAGCTTTCGCGTCGCGGCTACCGCTTTGTGAAGCGCGCCTTCGACTTGGTGGCGAGCGGGGCGGCCGTGGCGCTCCTCCTCATCCCCGGAGCCGCCCTCTGCGCCGTCATCTGCGCGAAGTCCCCGGGAGCCGGGCCGCTGTACTCCCAGTGGAGGATAGGGAGGGTGCGCGCCGATGGCACCTACCGGCCCTTCCGCATGTGGAAGTTCAGGAGCATGGTGCCCAACGCAGACGAGATGCTGGCCGACCTGCAAGGTTCGAACGAGGCCGACGGCCCGTTGTTCAAGATCAAAGAAGATCCAAGGGTGGTCCCAGGCGTTGGAGCTTTCATCAGGAAGCACTCCATAGACGAGCTCCCCCAGCTCTTGAACGTGCTTGCCGGCCAGATGTCCCTCATAGGCCCCAGGCCCGGCCTCCCAAGAGAGGTCGTCCAATACGACGAGCGCGCCAAGCGCCGCCTAGCGGTCAAACCCGGCTGCGGGGGAGCCTGGCAGGTGTCGGGTAGGTCGGATATCGGGTTCGAGCAGATGGTCGATCTCGACTTGGATTACATGCATAGCCGCGGCATCGCGAAAGACCTGGATCTCGTCGTTCGCACTCTTGGCGCGATGCGCTCAGGAAAAGGGGCCAGCTGATGCCTGCGACGCACACGCTGGAAGTGAGAGGCGCTGGCTTTCCCGCGGATGCGAAATGCCCCCTTGGCGCCTTCGGCGCGATGTTTGGCAAGAAGAGGCCGGGACGATGAGGATCCTCTACTTCACGCAATTCTTTAGCCCGGAGAATATAGCCGGTGCGTTTCGCGCTCACGATCACGCGGTTGCATGGGCGGAAAAAGGACACGACGTCACGGTGTTCACCGGGTGGCCCAACTATCCTGCAGGGAAGCTGTTCGACGGCTACGCGATGGAGCGGCTTGGCGAAGAGAGCGTTGACGGCGTGCGCGTGTTCCGCTCGCAATCGAAAATGCAAGCGAATACGAGCTTCAAAAAACGCATCGAAAGCGGCCTCAGCTTCGTCATCAACGGATTGCGCAATACGCGCGGCAACTCTCCCATCGGAAAAGACTACGACGCGGTGCTCGCGACGAGCGGCACGGTGTTTGCCGCATGGCTCGGCGTCCGTTATGCCAAGAAGAACAGGTTGCCCCTCGTCGTGGAGTTCCGCGACCTTACGTACAGGCAGATGGCCGCTACCGGCAGCTCCGAGAGCTGCGCGAAGGTGAAAGCAATGAAGGCGTGCGAGCTTTCTTTCTGCAAGGCGGCTGACAAGGTGGTCGTCCTTACGGAGGGCTTTGGGCGCGAGCTTGCGCTCCAAGGCGTCCCCGAGAGCAAGATGGCCGTTGTGCCCAACGGGGCGGATCCCGTCTTTTGCGAGCACGACTGGACTGGCGCGCTGCGCCTCGGGTACTTCGGCACCATGGGCATCTCGCAGGACGTCGTGCGCACGCTCGACTTCGCCGCTGGGCTTGCCCGGGAAGGGTTGCTGGGGAGCTACGACCTTGTCGGAGAGGGCGCTTCGCGCGGAGTGGTCGAGGAGGGCATCGCATCCGGAGCCTACCCGTTCGCGTCCCTATCCCGAGGCGTTCCCATGGACGAGCTGGAGCCGCGCTACGCGTCGGCCCACATGACGGTGGCGTCGCTGCGGCGAAACGCAAGCTTCGCAGGAACCATCCCCTCGAAGATCTTCCAGTCGTTCGCGCGCGGCACGCCGGTGCTGTTTGTCGGTCCCGAGGGGGAGGCGGCGCGCCTCGTCCGCGAAAGCGGAGGCGGAATCGCCTTGTGCGGAGGCGACGCCGAGTGCGCTGAGGCGCTCCGCGAATTCGCGGGAGGCCCCGATCTCCCGGGGAGGCTCGCCGCGATGGGCGCGAGCGCCCGCTCCTTCATGGAGCGCAACTACACGAGAAGCCAGATGGCGGAGCGCATGCTCGGCATCCTTGAGGATGCTGCGGCGGGCATCCGCCGAAAGCGATGAGGAGCAAGGAAATGGTCAACGTCATAGGGCTCGGCTACATCGGGCTGCCTACCGCCCTCATGATGGCATCCCACGGCGTGGAGGTTGTGGGGACGGATCGCAACGCCGCTTTGGTGGAAACGCTCAACGCCGGCAAGACCACCTTCAAGGAGGAGGGCCTCGACGAGCTGTTCGAGGAGGCCGTGAGGGCGGGCGTGGAGTTCACCACCGAGTACCAGGTCTGCGACACCTACATCGTGTCCGTGCCAACGCCCTACGACAAGCTCGACAAGAAGATTGACCCGGCGTACGTTGTCGCGGCGTCCAGGACCGTGCTGGAGGTGGCTCCCGAAGGCGCCGTTCTCGTCATCGAGTCTACGGTCTCTCCGAACACGATTGACCGTTACGTGCGCCCGCTGCTGGCCGAAGCCGGCCGCGAGGACGTCGCGCTCGTCCATGCCCCCGAGCGCATCATCCCGGGCAACATGGTGAGCGAGCTGCTGCGCAACAACCGCACCATTGGCGCGGACGATCCGGAGGTGGGCAGGAGGGTTGCCGGCCTCTATGCGAGCTTCTGCCAGGGGGAGATCGCCCTCACCGACATCCGCACCGCTGAGATGACCAAGGTCGTGGAGAACACGTTTCGCGCGGTCAACATCGCCTTCTCCAACGAGTTGGCAAAAATCTGCCGTATCGGCGGTATGGACGTCGCCGAGGTCATTCGCATCTCCAACAAGCATCCCCGCGTGAACATCCTGCAGCCCGGCCCCGGCGTGGGCGGCCACTGCATACCGGTGGACCCCTGGTTCCTCGTGGGCGACTACCCCGAGGCGGCCAACTTCATCCGCCTGGCGCTGCAGACCAATGCGGGCATGCCCGAATACGTGCTGCGTCGCGCATACGAGGTGATGAGGGAGCGCAACATCTCGGACGTTTCGAGGGTGGGCATTTACGGCCTTACGTATAAGGAGGACGTGGACGACGTGCGGGAGTCTCCAACTCTGCAAATGCTGGAGGCGCAAGCCGAGCACCTGGGAGGGGCCGTCATGAAGGTCTATGACCCGTGGGTCGAGTCGGACGTCGTGCTCAATCAGGTGCATTCAATGGATGAATTCCTCGAAGGTTTAGAGATGGTGATTGTGATGGTTGGCCACTCCGAGGTCAAGGGAAGGCCGGAGGCGTTCGGCGGCTGCGTGCTGATTGACCCTCGTGATGTCATGGGCAATGGCTCAAACGTCTACAAGCTCTAGGACGGTTTCCGTGAGGAAAAAAGTAATGCTCGTTTTCGGCACTCGCCCGGAGGCGATAAAGATGTGTCCGCTCGTGAACGAGTTGAAGGGCCGCCCTGAAGAGTTCGACGCGGTCGTATGCGTCACCGGCCAGCACCGGGAGATGCTCGACCAGGTGTTGCGCGTGTTCGACGTTAGGCCAGATCACGATTTGGCTATTATGAAGCCAGGGCAAACGCTCTTCGACATCACATCGGACGTGCTGCTGAACATGAGGAAAGTCTTTGAGCATGAGGAGCCGGATGTCGTTTTGGTTCACGGCGACACGACCACCTCATTCGCCGCCGCGCTCGCTGCGTTCTATCTTCGGATTCCCGTCGGTCATGTTGAGGCTGGCCTGCGCACGCGGGATCTCTGCTCGCCTTGGCCCGAGGAGTTTAATCGTCAAGCGGTGGATGTTGTGTCAAGGTGGTACTTCGCGCCGACAGAGACGAGCCGTCAAAACCTTCTGGACGAAGCGAAATCCGATGACCGTATTTTCGTCACCGGAAACACCGGCATTGATGCGCTGCGCACAACGGTCAGGGATGACTACCGGCATCCTGATCTCGAGTGGGCGTCCGACAGCCGCCTCATCCTTGTCACCGCACATCGCCGCGAGAATCTTGGCGAGCCCATGAAGCGTATGTTCCGCGCGATTCGTCGCGTGATGGAGGAGAGGCCCGACACCAAGGCTATCTATCCCATCCATCTGAATCCGCAGGTGCGCAAGGCAGCCCACGAGGAGCTTGATGGCTTTGGCCGCCTGCGCATCGTTGACCCGCTCGAAGTTGCGGACTTCCATAACTTCATGGCGGCGAGCCATCTCATCCTCACTGATTCGGGCGGCATTCAAGAGGAGGCCCCTTCTCTCGGCAAGCCCGTTCTTGTTATGCGTGACACAACTGAACGCCCCGAAGGCGTCGCTGCGGGCACGCTGCGGCTCGTTGGCACGCAGGAAGAAGTGATCCATCGCGAGTTTTCTCGCTTGTTGGATGATCCTGCGGAATACGAGGCAATGTCGCATGCGTCCAACCCTTACGGAGACGGCCGCGCGAGCAGCCGCATTGCGAACGTGTTGTCCCGGGGAGCTTTGGCTTGATGTCGAAGCTTCGCCTTTATATATCCACCGCAATGCACCTCAAGCCATCTCAGGTCGTTTACCGCGTTTGGCGAAGGATTGGCGGCAAGACGCCACTGCGTTTTGGCTACAATCCAAAGCCCGATGTTGGTAAAGCCGACATCGGGGCTATCCCGGTTCTGCCCGAACTTGACTTCGACCCTGTATTGCTTTCGCGTTTTGATGTCGATGCGATCCTTGATGATCGCATCGAATTGCTGCACCATGAGGAGCAAGTCGATTGGCGCGAATCGTGGCACGCAGAGCTGTCCACGCCGCTCTGGCGCTTCAATTTGCATTACCACGAGTATCTTCTTCCGCTTGCAAAGGCGTATCTTGATACGGGCGACGTGCGCTATCTTGATAAGGGAAAAGCTATTGTGGAGAGTTGGATTCGCAGCTGCCCGCGATCTGTAGGCGGCGTAGCGTGGGATCCGTACGTCATCTCTATGCGTGTGGTTAACTGGCTTGCATTTTACGGGGAGCTGCGAGAGAAGATTGACCACGATCCGATTTTTGTGTCGGCGCTCAATTGCTCGCTTGCGCAGCAGTACATGCATCTGTCGCAACACCTTGAGAAAGATTTGCTGGCAAACCACTATTTGGAGAATCTCAAAGCGCTTGTCATTTTAGCGCACTATTTCAATGACACACAAACCTTTGATGCTGCCCTGCCAGTGCTCGCAGGGCAGGTTTGCGAGCAAATTCTTCCAGACGGGATGCATTTTGAATTAAGCCCTCTGTATCACAAGGTGGTGCTGGAAGATCTACTGCGGGTTGCGGTTACTTTGCAGGCGCAGGGGATGGAAGAAGCAGAAACCGTAGCGCTTCTGCGCTTGCAAAAGATGTGCGACTGCCTTTTCTCGCTTGAGCGGGGCGCGAGCAGAACGCCTCTTTTCAATGATAGCGGCGACAACGTGGCGAAAAGCTGCCATGCGCTGCTTTCGTGCGCAAAGAAGCGTTTTGGCATCGCGCCAACGTGCAGGGTCGACCTGCCGGATGCGGGGTACTACCTCATAGAGCGCGATACGGCAGCGGGACACGTCAAGGTGGTCTTTGACGCGGGAGCGCCGGGTCCTGAATGCGCCTTGGGGCATGCGCACTGCGATGCGCTTTCCATGGAGGTGTTTGTGGACGGCCTTCCTGCGGTGGTCAACCGCGGAACGTACGCCTACCAGGATGAGCGTCGTCTGGACCTTAAGCGCACCGCCGCCCACAGCACCGTGCAGGCAGACGGCATTGAGCAGTCCGAATGTTGGGCGCCGTTTCGCATGGCGAGGAGCGCTCGGTGCTGGGGGAAGCGCCTTGGAGAGTTCGAGGTGCGCGGCTGCATGGTGGATTGGGCGGGTAACCGCATTGAGCGAACCGTTTGGCTTGGAGAAGACGGGCGGCTGGCTGTTGTCGATGCGGCCGACCCTTCTGTGAGGCTCGTCTCTCGGTTCCATCTTTTGGGCGTTTCCGCAGAAGGACCTGAGCTTTGCGAATCGTGTTACTGCCCCGAGTTTGGAAAGGCGCTTCGGTCGACGTGCGCCGAAGGGTATGGCGCGGGTTCGATAGCCGCTGTGATAGACCTTGCCTCGCGAGACATCTCGTGGGATTGCGACCGATAGGAGATGACATGAAGCAGTTGTTTCTCATGGTAGATGACGGAAGCATGCGAGAGGTGGAAGTTCCCGCACCCTCTCCGAAGCGAGGGTTTGTGGTGGTTGAGACGTTGTGGTCAGTTGTTTCTGCCGGGACGGAGCGCACGCTGGCTTCTTTCGGCGGGAAGAATCTTGTCGCCAAAGCGCTTGAGCGGCCCGACCAGGTGAAAAAAGTCATGGAGAAGCTTTCCACTGACGGGCTGCTTACCACTATGGACGCTGCGTTTAACAAGCTGGGAGAGCCCATGCCTATGGGTTACTCGGCGGTTGGGCGCGTGATAAGCGTTGGCTCTGGCGTGACCGACGTATCCCCCGGGGATCTTGTGGCTATGGTGGGCCAAGCCTACCATGCCGAGGTGAACCGCGTGAACCGCAATTTGGTGGCCAAGCTCCCGAAGGACTTCCCCGATGTTCGGCAGGCGTCTCTGTGCGCCCTTGGGGGCATTGCGCTTCAAGGGATCCATCAGGCAAGCGTTCGGCCTGGCGAGACGGTGGCTGTTATCGGCCTAGGGCTCATCGGGCAGATATGCGCGCGCATTTTAGATGCCTACGGTTGCGATGTCATTGGGTTTGACGTGGCCGATCGCACCATGCCGGGTACGCGATTGAAATCCTTTATCGACTCCGGGGATGACAACGCGGCCGAGATGGCCCTTGCTGAGACGTTTGGGCGCGGGGTGGACAAGGTCATCATTGCGGCGTCCACGAGCTCAAACGGCCCTATGGATCTTGCTGCGGCCATCGCTCGCGATCGCGCCACGATCTGCATGATCGGGGTGACGAAGATGGACATAGAGCGCAAGCCCTTCTACACCAAAGAGCTCACGTTTACTATCGCGCGCTCCTATGGAGCGGGCCGCTACGAGAGCGACTATGAGGAGAAGGGCGTCGATCTGCCCATAGGGTATGTGCGCTTTACGGAAGGGCGCAACGTCGAAGAGTTTATCCGCCTTATCGCGCGCGGACGTCTCGATTTATCTGATCTTATTACACATGAAATTCCCTTCGAGGAAGCTCAGCGTGCTTACGAGATGATAACGACCAACAAGAAAAAAGAGCAGTACGTGGCCATCCTGCTCAAGTACGGGCAGCGGGAAGGAAAGCTCGATGAGGTGGTCCGGCCGGCTGCGAAAGCGCCCCTTGCGATCACGGCAGATAAAGTGCGCGTTGGCCTTATAGGAGGCGGCAGTTTTACCAGAAGCACCATTCTTCCCACCATGAAAGGCAACGGCTCGTTTGCTTTGCGGGCCCTTGCTACCACGGGCGGGGTGAGCACAGGCCAGACGGCGGGCACCGAAGAGTTTTCTTATGTGACAAGTGATTACCGGCAGATGCTCGAGGATCCCGATATTGACCTTGTTGTGGTGTCGAGTGGTCATAACTCCCACGCACGGTTTGTTGTAGAAGCGCTTGAGGCGGGCAAAAGCGTCTACTGCGAAAAGCCGCTATGTCTTTCCTTGGCAGAACTTGATGCGATTGAAGCCGCCTATGGAGAAAATCCCGGTGAGCTTTTCTGCGGCATGAACCGACGCTTCGCACCCTCCATCAAGCAAATTCGCACAGAGCTGAAAACGCATGAGGTGCCGGCGGTCTATGATTACATCGTAAATGCCGGAGAGATACCTGCCGACCACTGGACACAGGATGAGGAGGTGGGAGGTGGGCGCATCATCGGGGAGGCATGCCATATGGTCGATGTCATCATGGCCCTTGATGGTAGCGCTCTGGAAGACCTGCGCCTTACCTTTGCCGATGCGCCAGGGTGCCCGTGCAAAGACAACGCGCTCATCTCGATGCGGATGGCATCAGGCGCTATCGCAAGCATCGTCTACACCTCAATGGGCTCAAAGAAGTATCCCAAAGAGCAGTTGCGCGTGTTCAGTTCGGGCAACGTCTACGAGGTGGACAACTACATCGGGCTTGCGCGCTACAGCAACACCCGCAAAAGCTCGCCAAAACTTAGGCAAGACAAGGGCTTCAAGAACGAATACGCCTTCATGCTGCGCGTGCTAGCCGGCGAAGAATCCAACACCGCCATCGAGGACGCATTCGCGGGACATAGGGCGTTGCTGGAAGCTCTGGAGGGCGCACGTGGATAAAATGACGCTCTACGGCCGGTTGCCGATTTTCGCGCAGAATTGGGCGTGTTCGCTTGAAGGGCGAAGAATTTGCCATGCACGATACGGAAAGGGGTTTTGGGAAAAACTCAAATCTTACGAAAGCCGTGTCGCATGGAGTCCGGAGAGGCTGGCCGAATACCGCGACTCTCGGCTGCGTGCGATGGTGAAACACTGCTATGAAACGGTGCCTTACTACAGACGCACGTTCAAGGAGGGGGGCGTAAGCCCCAACGACATTCGAGAACTTGCGGACCTCTCGAAACTCCCAATCCTTACTAAGGAGGTAGTTAACAAAAGCCCAAAAGAATTCCTGTCATCCGCGTATGCGGGCAAAACGATAAATCACCATACGAGCGGAACGACAGGATCGGGGTTTGTGTTTGCCATCACTCCAGAATCGCAAGACGAGCAGTGGGCATGCTGGTGGCGTTTTAGGCGCGCGCTCGGAATTGAGTTTGGCACGCCCCAAGCGATGTTTGGGACGCAAAAGGTCGTGCCGGTAAAACAGAAAAAGCCCCCTTTTTGGAGAATGAACCTCGCAGGGCACCAGGTCTATTTCAGTGCCTTTCATGAAAGCGACCGCAACCTTGCGGCATATTGTGAAAAGCTCATTCGCGAGCGGATTCCTTGGATTCACGGATACCCTTCTTTGTTGGCGCCTATAGCCGCATTCGCTGCCGCGCATGACATTGGATTTGACGATATTCGGTTTGTCACCACAGGCGCCGAAAACCTGTTGGAGAGCCAGGCGGCTTTGATAGAAAGCGCGTTTGGCGTTCGGCCGTATCAGCATTACGGCATGTGCGAGGGCATAGCTAACTTCTCTGAAAACCTGGACCATCGTATGTTTGTGGACGAGGACTTTGCCGCAGTTGAATTTGTTGGGCAGCCTGGTGAGGCGGTCTGCAGAATCGTCGGAACAACGCTTACCAACTTTGCTATGCCCCTTCTCCGTTGGGATGTGGGTGATGTTGGTAGGGTGAAGACGCATGCCGACGGGCGACGCGAGGTGATATCTCTTGATGGGCGTACGGAAGATAGCGTCATTCTCCCCGATGGCACCTGCGTTGGAAAGCTCGACCACGTGTTTAAAGACACGATCCATATTGCAGAGGCTCAGATACACCAGCATGCCGACCATTCCATAACGGTGTATGCGAAAAAGACGCAAGAAGATGTGTCTGAAGATGAGCGCATAGCACGAATGCAGTTTGCAAAAAGCTTTACCTGTGAGGTGCCTATCCGTTTTAAGTATGTGGAAGCGGTCCCACGCGCAAAGTCGGGCAAATTGCGTTTTGTCGTATCCGAGATACGAGGAGTTGCTCGATGAATGAGTGTGCGGTAGTTGTGCGAAGCGGAGTGGACTCGTACGAAAAACTTCTCTCGGACGGTTTTGCCGACGAGGTGTTCTCGTTGGTGCGAAAGGCGGTGTCACCCGGACAGACAGTTGTTGTCAAGCCCAATCTTGTTGCTGAGCACAGATGGGATCATCCCAACGAAACGGTGCAGATTGTCACACACGCCGCTGTTGTGGAGCGAATCGTGCGAGAAGCCGTTTGTGCGCTACATGGCTGTGGACGTGTTGTTATTGCGGACGCTCCTCAGACTGACTCGGACTACGAAGCGATTGCAAGGCTGTTAGATCTCGATGGCATCGTACAAAGATGCTCCGCTAACACGACCGTTGCGGTGGAGCACTTCGACTTGCGTGAGGAAAAATGGATCACGCGCGAGGGTGTCACGGTTGGCAAAAAACAGCTGGCAGGAGACCCTTTGGGGTACTGCGAGATAGATTTAGGCTCTGAGAGCCTGTTTGAAGGAAAAGCGAACAAAACCTACTACGGAGCAGATTACGATCAAGCCGAGACAGCCCGCTATCATAACGACCGAAACAATATCTATGTTATGTCAAATACGGTTTTGGCATGCGACGTCTTTATCAACGTACCTAAATTGAAGACGCACAAACTGGGCGGTCTTACCTGCTCTTTGAAAAATGCCGTGGGAACATGTGTTGTGAAAAACTCGTTGCCGCATCACACGACGGGGGTGCCTGACGAAGGCGGGGATCAGTTCTTTAGTGCCACCAAGAAATCCCACGTTGAAAGGGCTCTCAAAGGCATGGCGGCTACTTTGCTAAAACACAAAAACCCTCTCATCTCCTATCCCATTGGGCTTGTGAAAAAAGGTGCAGGCAAGGTGTTGGGGTCGCAAGGATCGCAAACGATTCGCAACGGTTCGTGGTATGGCAATGACACCATTTGGCGTACAACCCTCGATCTGAACCGCATTTTGTTGTACGCAGACAGATACGGAATTATGCGAGACGGTCTCCAGCGTGCATATCTGACCATTGTTGATGCTGTTATTGCGGCGGAAGGAGACGGTCCTTTGGATGCCGACGCCAAAGAGTGCGGGGTGCTTATGGCTGGCACGAATCCGGTTGCTGTCGATTTTGCTGCCGCTCGCCTTATGGGCTTCGATTGGAGGTGTGTGCCGACCATATCCCACGCTTTTGACAGCATGCGCTGGCCGCTTGCGAGCTTCACTTCGGATGATGTCTGCATTGCAGGAGCATGTTCGAAGTGGAGTGGACGTGTAGTGGATGTGGAACCCGCAAGCACCCTTGCTTTCAAGCCGCATTTCGGATGGGTCGGACATGTGGAGCTGGGATCTTAACTGATGAAGTACGTTCAGATAAATGCATATGGCTATGGATCAACTGGCAGTATAATGCGCAACATCCATAAAGAGCGTCTTCGGGATGGTGACGAGTCCTACATTGCATGGGCTCGCGGTCCTGCATCGCAGGAGTCGAATGAATATCGTTTCGGAACCAAGTTCGACGTATATATGCATGTAGGGCTGCATCGGTTGTTCGGCATGGGTGGCTTCATGGGATCGAAGCGAGCAACCGAGCAATTGGTTTCCTGGTTGGAGGGCATCGACCCTGACGTGGTACACCTGCACAATCTGCATGGATATACGATTCATCTCCCTGTCCTGTTTGACTTTCTAAAACGAGCAGGAAAGCAGGTGGTTTGGACACTGCATGATTGCTGGGCGTTTACGGGGCATTGCGGGCACTTTTCCCATGCCCGCTGCTCTCAATGGAAGATGCGTTGTGGGGCGAGTTGTGTTTGTCCTCAAGCTCACGAGAATCCAAAGACATTAGCCGGCACATGGGCTGTGAGACGTTCTTTCGACATTAAGAGGGATCTGTTTACATCATTGCACGATGTTGAAATCATAGTCCCATCGCAATGGCTCGCTCATCTGGTGAGTCAATCGTATTTATCAAAATACCCTATTCAAGTGGTACCGCATAAAGTTGACAGCAACGTGTTTAAGGCAACTCAGAGTGGTTTTCGGGAACAGTATGGGCTTGAAGGAAAGGTAATTATTTTGGGGGTTGCTTCCCCATGGAGTAGGCATAAGGGATTGGAACGATTCGTCTCTCTATCAAACCTTCTGGATGAAAGGTTTGCGATCGTTCTAGTTGGCCTGACCGACAAGCAACAATCATACGTTCAAAAATCGTGCAACTCCCAGGTGGCAATAGTTTCGCTATCTTCTGTGTCAGAGGCGAGCAAACTCGCTCAGATTTATTCTGCGTCGGATTATTACTGGAATGCCAGTACTGAAGAAACGTTCGGGATGACTACTTTGGAAGCTGTTTCCTGCGGTGCGTTCTCTATCGTGTGCGAAGGAACGCCTGGCGAAGAGATTATCAGCGCAGAAACGGGCGTTGCTCTTCCGGCGAACGCAAGTGCCGTGGCTGAGTATGTGCTTAAAAATCAGGCACCCCGGAAGGAATACGTATGATAATCGACATAGGGTCACCTTTTGTTGTCATCGCGGGAGTGCTTTTGGCATTGGGATGGGCTCGTTGTCGCAAAGGTAACGATTTAGTAGTTCTTCTTTTTTCGATTGTTTGCATTCTCGACATGAATATGATTTCGGCACCTCTTGCCGTGGTCAATGGTCAAGAGATTTCTTGCTCCGACGTGGCGTTGGTGCTATTTTTTATATTTGCATTTGCGCTTGCCGTCAAGAATCGTGCGCTCATAAGTAGACGCATGCTTGTATCGGCGCTTGCCATTTCCACAATACTATTACTCTCTCTCTTGGTTAATTTTTTCCATCCGTATGAGGGGAGTATTGTAGCTTCGGGTGTATCATGGGATTTGTTTGTGCAGGGCATGGTTCTTCAGTCAGATCAAGAGATTGGTGGAAGAAATTTATTCGTATTTCTCCGTTACGTGCTTTTTGTATTTTCGGGGGTGCTCACCGTTTCCTTATTTGGGGGCAATGACTTTATTCGGGTTGGACGCTATATATTAATTGCGGGTAAAATACACATAGGTTATGCCGTATTTGAGTTAGGTATGAAAGTTCTCTTTGAATCAAGCATAGCTTCTCAGTTCACTTCATTCTTGTTTGCGGATAGTCATATATACACCTCTTATTTTCAACGAGAATCTCTTGTTGCGTTGTGGGGCATTACGCGGGAGCCGTCACATTTTGTTCTTGCTCTTGGCTGGTTTGTGATTGTATTTACCCTGCTCAAAATGACTGGAAATGCATCTCGGGATAAGATTGCGTGGCCAATAATGGCCATTGTCCTTATGTGTCTTTCTGCAGCATCTTCGATCGTGGTCCTACTGCCTGCTCTTGTGTTTTTTATATTGGCTATAAATCAAATACGGCGAGATGGTCGAGTGCATTTACTTTCTGCTGCTGTTGGTATTTTAATTCTGTTCGCGGGTTTTTATTTTGTCGCTGAAGCGGGAATTGTGCAAGCGTTGCCATATTTTGGAAAAGCAACAGGTGTCCTCGAATCTTTGGGAGACGCCTTCCGTGGCAACTATTTTGCTTTGCGCACTGTTGAGGGATCGCCCCGTTTGATTAGTGTCGTGGAATCCATTCGAGTTTGGATGGATGTACCGCTTTGTGGCATTGGCGTCGGGTCTATGAATCCATTTAGTGGCGTATTTGCGCAATTGGTAAATACAGGAATACTGGGGTTCTGTTCATGGTTAGTGTA
>DXCU01000084.1 GCA_019115845.1 Candidatus Rubneribacter avistercoris
CCAGCTCGGCCGCCTCGGTCAGGCTGAACCCCGCCGCGACGGCCTCCACGGCGAGCTCCCTGGTCTCCAACGGGTACATGCGGACTCCAATCCGGACACCGGAGTGTCCAACTTTTTGTCCGCACCCCCAGCACACCCCTCAATTGCACGTTTTTAGGGGTAGAGCGCATCTCTCAATTGCACGTTTTCAAGGGTATTAACCGAAATATGATAGGCCTCATCAATAATTCAATGATTACGATGCACCGTTTTTAATATAAACCGTTCGGCAAGAGCATCTTCAAGTAACTGGCGGTCTTTTTCAATTTGATAGGCTAGTGTCGCTTCATGATCTTCCTGAGATACCTTTTTATACGGAATGCTATGCTCCCACTCTTTGGCGGCATAGTATTCCTCTCGATAGCTGAGCGCCCGTTTCATAGCCTCCAGTCGACGCATGGAATCAGCCTGTATATCCTTCTGCCTCACTCCCACACGCCCCCTTCTCAACCTTTCAAGCACTGTTCAAGCAACCCAATTCTTACTATACCATGCGGGACGTAAGCACTGTTGCTCTCTGTCAGATACCTTATCAACGAGCACCTGACAAAAATTAATAATTAAAATGATAATTATTTATCCATTGACTATACAATTATTGACACACTCAAGAATAGATTTGAAGAGGTGATTTGCTGCATGCGGCGGCGGAGGATGTGGCTAGCTAAGAGGGCGCCCAAAGCAGCGCCGGCGGTGTCCACCAGCCAATCCACAGGGTCGCAGGCGCGGTCGGGAACGAACAGCTGATGCAGCTCGTCGGTGACGCCGTAGAGGCTGGCGCAGGCAATAGCCACCAGAACAGCACGCGAAAGCGGCAGATGGCAGCGCAGGGCGTTGGTCCACAGCGCGCCGAACAGCGCGTACTCGCAGAAGTGCGCGATGGAGTTGATCGCGTCGGCATCGGGTCCCAAAATCTGCGCCTGAGCGTCCTTGAGCGCCTGATAGACCAGGGAGAACAGGCCCGTCCCCTCGTTGAGGTCGGCGCCGGTGTTCGACGACGCGTAAAAGATGAAGCACGCCCACGCAGCCACGAGCGCCCAGCTTGCCGCCACGAACCAACGCGGACGGTGCGACTCTTGCGGCCGGCGCGCTTGACGCGGCTGGCCCGACCGGTGCGCTTGACGCGGCCCGCTCGCCTGCCCGGCTGCCATCAGCGCCCGCCCGGCTCGTTTGCGTGCTCGGCCGCCATCAGCGGTTGACCACCTGCATCTGCAGGCCCTCCATCACGTCGAGCGCCTTCTCGTTGAGCGCGCCGTCGAACGAGGCCGTGCAGGCGGCATCCACGATGATAGGCACCTCCGGGCAAGCCGTCTTGGCCAGCACGGCATTGGAGATCACGCAGATGTTGGACACCAGGCCCACCAGCTCTATGCTCTCGAACGGACGCGCGCCCAGCTCGTCGGCGGCGCGCTGGGCCGTGCGCAGCCAGTCGAACAGGCCCGCCGACCCGAACGCAGGCTTGTCGAACACCTCGTCCGACGCGCGCACGGCGTCCGCGACCGTCCCGTACAGGGCATGCCCGTCCGTGCCGCGCATGCAATGCTCGACCGGCAGCAAGCGGCCCTCCTGCGTTTCCAGGTAGCCGCGCTCGTGCGTGTCCAGAGTGAACACCACCTCGTCGCCACGCTCGCGGTAGGCGGCTATCTTGTCCGCGATGGGCCCCTCCAGCGCTTCCGCTCCGGCAAACCCCAAGGCCCCGTCCACGAAATCCTTCTGGAAGTCCACCACCACCAGCAAACGCTTCATCGCCGCTCCCCCTCCGCTGCCCGCAGCGCCGCCAACTGGGCGCGCGCTTTGTCCATCTGGGCCTCCACGTCAACGCCCACCACGTCCAGATCCTCGGCCGCCACGAAACGCGTCTGAGGGATGCCGAACATCTTCGCGATGCCGCACAAATACTCGTAGCCGAAGTTGGCCCCCTCCACGCGTCCGCCGCACGTGGTGATGTAGGTGAGGCGCTGCGCGCGGCACAGGCCCTCGCATCGGGCGTCTTCGGTGTAGTGGAAGGTGGACTCGCACACGCTCACGTGCTCGAGGTATATCTTGAGCGCGGCCGGGAACGACAGATCCCAGTACGGCGCGCCCACCACGATGTCGTCCGCCTGGGCAAACTGCCGCGACAGCGCGAACACGGGGTCGTCCCACTCGCCCGCGAGCTGCTTTTCCGTCCGATGCGCCACCATCTCCGCGTCGAACGGGGCGAGCCGCAGCTTCGCCAAGTCCACCTCGACGACGTCCTGTTTGCCCGCAAGGTACTCGCGGCACAAGGCGAGCGTGCGGGATTCCTCGCCTCGCATGCAGGCGTTCACGAACAGCGTGGTCATAACTCCTCCTTACGAGAACCGCAAAGCGTGGGTGAACCCGGCCCAGCTGAGCGGGTCGGTGTCGCGCACGTAGGCGCCAAAGGTGGGCGCGTGCACGTAATGCGTGCCGCCGGCGTTGCAGGCGATGCCCACATGGCCGTTGTAGCCGTCGCCGTAGCTGATCCACAGCACGTCGCCCGGCTGGGCCTCCGACACGGGAAGCCGCGCGGAAGCCGCGTAGTACAGCGCCTCCGTCTGATGGGGAACCGACATCCCCACCTGCAGATACGCCCAGCGCACCAGCCCCGAGCAATCGAAGGCGTCAGGCCCCGCCGCGCCCCACACATAGGGGCAGCCGATGCGCGAGAGCGCGTAGTCCACCACCGAGCCCTGCGAGGGAATGGCCGCGGCCGCCGACCCGCTGCTGTAGGCGTACGTCCGCCTGACCTGGGCAGCTGCCGCAGCGGCCTCCGCCGCGCGCTGCTCCTCCTGCTCTTTGGCCAAAAGCTCCTGCGCCTCGGCATCCAGTTGTTCGAGCGTCGCCTCCAAAGTGACGATGGTCTCCTCGGCTTGGGCCTTGATGCGCGCCGCCTCGTCCTCCCGGTCGGCCGCGATGCGCTCCTGCTCCTCCAGGACCACCTTGTCGGCTTCTATCTGCGCGCGCAGATCCTTCGTCTGCTGGATCATCGCGGCGTCGTCCTCGTTGAGGTCGTTCAGCAGGTCCCAGTTCGTCACCAGCTCGTCGAACGATGTTGATCCCAAAATGAGGTCGATGAAGGTGGCCTGCCCGCTGCGGTACATGCTGCGCGCACGTTTTCCCAGCTTGTCCTGAAGGTTGGAAAGCTGCGCGTTCGCTTCGTCTATACGCTGCTGGGCGTCCTTGACGGCCTGCACGGCCGCCTCGTGCTCGTCGAGGGCCTTGTAGTAGTCCTCGGCTGCGCGGGCAAGCTCCTCCTGCATGGAGGTGATCCGACCCCTGACCGCATCAGCTTCGGCGAACTTCTCGGCAGACGTGGGCTCGGCCCAAGCGCGAACCGGGCGAAGCAGGGCGGCTGCGCCCACGACCGCAGCGCCCGCGACAAACGTGCGGCGATCAATGCCGCGCGCGGAATTCGTCATGCGAAAACCTCCTTGCAACGCGCGGCGCCCGCTCCGCCTGTCCGCCTCCCTTTGCGGAAACGAAGGGCGCCCGCGTCAATCAACGGTTTCGCATCACTATACCACGCTTCGACACAGCGCCGCCCATCTTCACGTCCTGTTCGTAGGGCCAGGTGGGAAAGGTATTTTTTGGCAAAGATCCCGCAGATTCGAACGAAACGACGAAGCGGCGCGAACCCCCTCATGGCCGCATTTGGCGCGCCGCGGCACGCATGAAAGCGGGCGTCGCATCCGGCACCCGCCCTATCTCTTTGCGTCGTCGAGCGCGTTCAAAGCGGCGTTGTAGCCGCCGGTGCCGTAAGAGAGGCACTTCGAAACGCGGGCGATAGTGGTGGCTGAGGCGCCCGTAGCCTCCTCGATGGCCGCGTACGACTTGCCGGCGTCCAGCTGGCGCGCCACGGCAAGCCGCTGCGACGTCTCCTTGATCTCGCGGATGGTGAACAGGTCCTCCAGCAGCGAGAAGATCACGTCCTTGTCGTCAAGCGTGGCGAATACCTGCAGCAGGTCCTCGACCTCGGGCGTCCGCAGTTCGCTCATCGGCCCCCTCCAATCCTCATGAGCCCGTACTCGATGGAATCCACCAGCGCGTTCCACGATGCCTCGATGATGTTCTCGGACACGCCCACGGTGCCCCAGCTGCCATGCCTATCGCGCGTGGTGATGACGACGCGCGTGATGGCATCGGTGCCCACGTTCTCGTCAAGGATGCGCACCTTGTAGTCCACCAGCTCCATGTCCGCCACCTGGGGATAAAACGCGGTGATGGCCATGCGCAGCGCGTTGTCGAGCGCACCGACCGGACCCGCGCCCTCGCCCGTGGCCACGAAGCGCTCGCCGCCCACGTGGATCTTGATGGTGGCCTCGCTCATAGCGTCCTTGGCAAGCGCGCCCGTGTCCTCGCGGTCGTCCACGATGACGCGGAAGCTCTCCAGCGTGAAGTGCGGCCGGTACGCGCCCAGATGGCGCTGGAGCAGCAGCGCAAGCGAGCCGTCGGCCGTCTCGTAGGAGTAGCCGGCCGCTTCGCGGCGCTTGATGTCGTCGAGGATGGCCTGGGTCTTGTCGGCATGCGCGCCCAGGTCTATACCCAAACCGCGCGCCTTTGCCACAAGCGACGCCTTGCCAGCAAGCTCGCTCACCAACATGCGCTGCGTGTTGCCCACGCTTTCGGGCGGCGTGTGCTCGTAGGCTTCGGGAAAGCGCGCGATGGCGCTGGCATGCAAGCCGCCTTTGTGGGCGAACGCCGACGCGCCCGCGTAGGGATGGTGGGCGGGCACCGACACGTTGCACGCCTCGGCCACGAACTGGGACACGCTCGTAAGCTCGCGCAGGTTCTGCGGCCCGACCGTGGTGCGCCCCATCTTCAGCTCGAGGTCGGCGATGACGGTGAGCAGATCGGTGTTGCCCACGCGCTCGCCGAAGCCGTTCACCGTGCCCTGCACCTGCGCAGCCCCCGCGCGCACAGCGGCCAGCGTGTTGGCCACGGCGCACCCCGAGTCGTTGTGGCAGTGGATGCCCAGCTGCTGCCCCGGCAACGCCGCAGCCACGGCGGCCGTGATCTCGCCCACCTCGTGAGGCAGCGCGCCGCCGTTCGTTTCGCACAGGTCGATGGAGTCCGCGCCGGCCTCGCTGGCCGCGCGCACGCAGGCAAGCGCATAGTCCGGGTTCGCCTTGTAGCCGTCGAAAAAATGCTCGGCGTCGAACACCACGGTCAGGCCCTGCGCCTTCAAAAAGGCCACGGAATCGGCAATCATGCGCAAGTTTTCGTCAAGCGTGGTCAGAAGCGCGCGCGTGACCTGCGCATCCCACGTCTTGCCTACGATGGTGGCCACCGGCGCCCCGCTGGCCACAAGGTCCGCAAGCCCTTGATCCTCCTCGGCCGCCACGCCCTTCTTGCACGTGGAGCCGAACGCCGCAATGCGGGCATGTTTGAGCGGCAGCGTTTGCACGCGCTGGAAAAACGCGATGTCCTTGGGGTTTGACGCGGGGAATCCCCCCTCTATGAAGTCGATGCCGAACGCGTCAAGCCGCTCCACGATGCGCAGCTTGTCCTCCAGCGACAACGTGATGCCCTCGCACTGCTCTCCGTCGCGCAACGTGCTGTCGTAGGTGAGGATGCGATCCACAAATGCTCCTTTGCTTGTCGGGAGGGGGTACTTGATTGAACTGGTAGGTTTGGTGGGCGCTCGACCAGCCGCACGCGATTCGCGCGAAGCACGAGAGCACCCCCAGGTTGACGATTCGCGCGCAGCGCGAACATAAGGACGCCCAGGTTGGCGTAGTAAGTCAGTGAGGGCCGCCGAGGTGCCCGGAATTGCCGTGAAAGCGCGAGGACGCGTACCGTGGTACGCGACGAGCGCTTGGAGCGGCAAGGCCGGGCGCCTCGGCGGCCCGCAGCGTCGGCTGGTTCCGCTGGCCGGCAGGCCGGCGGAACCCCTAACGCGACGAGCGCTTGGAGCGGCAAGGCCGGGCGCCTCGGCGGCCCGCAGCGTCGGGAGGGTCCGGCGGCTGATAAGCCGACGGAACCCTACACCTCCGCCAGCCACTCGGCGTATTCGTCCACCTTGCCGTACGCCACGTCGAAGAAGCGCTCTTGCAAAGCACGTGTGACTGGGCCGGGCTTGCCGATCACGCGGCCGTCCACGCTGCCGATGGGCGTGAGCTCGGCGGCCGAGCCGGTCATGAACACCTCGTCGGCAATGTAGAGGTCGGCGCGCGTGAGGCTTTCCTCGATGGCGGGGATCTCCAGGTCATCGGCCAGGCACAGCACCGAGTCGCGCGTGATGCCCTCAAGCAGGCCGTCGGAGAGCGGAGGCGTGGACAGAATGCCGTCGCGCACGACGAACAAGTTCTCGCCCGTGCCCTCGCACACCAGGCCGTTCTCGTTCAGCATGATGGCCTCGGCGTAGCCATGCTCCTTGGCCTCGAGCTTCGCCAGAATGGAGTTCATGTAGGACGCCGTGGCCTTCACCGCAGGCGGGATGGCGTTGTTGGAGCGCTGACGCCACGACGACACGCCCACGGACACACCGTTTTCCAGCGCGTCGCCGCCCAGATAGGTGTCCCACGGCCAGCAGGCGATGGCCACGTCGGTGGGAGCGCCGGTGGGGTCCACGCCCATCACGCCGTAGCCGCGGTACACGATGGGGCGGATGTAGCACGACGGAAGCTTGTTCGCGCGAATGACCTCGAGCGTGGCTTCGCACAACTCGTCTGCCGTGTAAGGCAGGTCGATGCAGGCGATCTTGCAGCTGCGGTGCAAGCGCTCCATGTGGTCACGCAGGCGGAACACGTAGCTTTTCTTCGTCTCCGGGTTCTGGTAGCAGCGGATGCCCTCGAACACGCCGGAGCCGTAGTGCAGCGAGTGGGACAGAATGTGCGTGGTGGCGTCTGCCCAGGGGATGAGCTCCCCGTTTTTCCAGATGTAGTCGACTTCGGTGATATCTGCCATTGGTTGTCCCTTCTCGCTGGCCTCTGACGTGCGGTTTCCCGTCCTATTCGCCCGCTTATTGTACTCCAATCGACTAAAGCGCATAAGGGTTTCCGGCGAACTGCCGTTTTTTCGACGAAAGCGACAGAAGGGAAAGACCGAAACCCCAAGGGGCGTTTTCGGCGATCTCGCGGAAAGCCCGTCGCGTCTGGGCCGAGGGCCGGCGGCGAGCCTCCCGCGACGCCTTTCGCCGTCGGTGGCGAAAAGCATCGGCGCCGCCTCCAAAGCTCCTATCCCCGCAGCACCTCGATCACGGCGTTGTCCGAGCGCAACTCGGCATCCCACACTTCCATCGCAAGCACGATGCCGTCTGCCGTATGCCCGTCGGCAAGCCGGAACGCCTCGCGAAAGCAGCGATCCAAAGCATCTCGCTCAACACGCTGGCCGCAGTACGTCCGGTCGGGGAGCGTGATCGCACGCACTTCGTTGACGCAAGCCGACGCGATGCGCTCCTCCTCGCCGGGAAGGGGCGCCGCCTCGAGCACGGCGAACCAACGCCCGCCGCCCCCGCCGGCCAGTGCGTCCGGGCAACCGCCCCCGCCGGCCAGCGCGCTTGAGCCGCCGCGCCCGTCAGCCGTCGTGTCCGAGCCGCTGCCTCGCCCGCCGCCTTCGCTCTTGGGCCCTTGAGGGTCCGCGCTGGGAAAGCGAGCCATCCCCTGCAGGAACAGCGGCACCAAACCGCAGCTTTTGACTTTGCCGTACAGCTCGGTCATCGTTTTCGCGTAGCGCTTCACGTCGAATCCGGCCGTCCTCCAAGGAACTCCGAAAAACAACCGTCCGCCCAGGTTGCGCTCGTACAGCGGTCGCTGAGCGCGGCAATGCTCTTGGGCGGCGATCTCTGATCGGCATCCCTCCAGCTCCATGATGAGGGCGCGCGTCGAGCGCAATCGCTCTTGGGCAAGCTCGCGGGCATGATCGAGCAGGGCCGCGGTGTTCATGACACCGTCGTCGGACAGGTAGCCGGCCAGCTCCTTGAGGGAAACTCCCAGCTGGACGCAGAACACGACAACGTCCAGCTCGTTCATCTGCCGCATGGCGTAGTACCGATAACCCGTCTCCGGGTTCACGTACGCGGGACGAAGCACGCCGATGCGCTCGTAGTAGCGCAGCGCCTTCACCCCAACGCCCTTCAAGTGCGACACCTCTCCTATCGACAGCAAGTCACCGCGCACAACGTTCCTCCACAACCCCGCGATTCTGTTTGACTCTCCCCTTAGAGGATAGTTTAGGATACCACAGCGCAGTCAAGATATTCGGAAGCCGTCGAACAGCCGGGCCGCACGCCCGCAATCAACGGAGGTGATCTGCATGGCGCCCTATTTGATGCTCGCCGTCGCCGTAGTGTGCGAGGTGTTCGGCGACTCCATGATGAAGCTATCCCACGGCTTCGAGAAAAAGGCGCCCCTCATCGGCGTGGCGGCAGGGTATCTTGCCGCGTTCTACCTCATTGCTCAAACGCTCGAGCAACTGCCGCTCGGGTTCACGTACGCAGCTTGGACCGGACTGGGCATTGCGCTCACCGCCGTCGTTGGCGCGCTGTTTTGGAAGGAGCCGTTCAACGCAAAGAAGATCGTCGGGATAATCGCCGTCATCGCCGGCGTGGTCCTGCTGAAGCTGGGGGTGTGACCATGGACCGTATCCACCCGTTCGTCCAACTGGGCGTCTCCATTGCATTCGAGGTGTTCGGCACCACCATGATGAAGCTGTCGGAAGGGTTCACGGTGCCGCTGTTCGCTGTCCTGACCGTTGTCGCGTACGTCGTGTCGTTCGGCATGCTCACCTTCACGCTCAAGCACTTGCCGCTCGGCGTGGTGTACGGAGTGTGGGGCGGCATCGGCACCGTGCTGACCGCCGCCATCGGCATCGTGGCGTGGGGCGATCCCTTCAGCTGGACCACCTGCGTGGGCATTGCGCTCATTGTGGGCGGCGTGGTGCTGCTCAACCAAGGCGACCGCGAGGCGAAAGGCGCCCCCGAGGCGTGAGCGCGCAGCACGCGGCCGTGTTGGAGCGGGCGTTACGCGCAATCCGCGCGCTTTCTCGCTGGGTTTTCGGCGCTTTCCGACATCTTCCGGCCTCCACGCGGACCGAACGCAGCGCAACGGTAATGGATTCGAAACTTCCGGATCCCTTACCGTTGACGACACCGGAAGCGCCCGCCTCCCGCCAAACCGCAGAACCCTGGCGCCCCCGCCTTGTCCGCTACACGTAGAACAGCAGGTCGTTGTACGTGGGCACCGGCCAGTGATCGCGATCCACGAGGATCTCCATGGCGTCCACGGCCGCGCGCAAATCGTCCATGACCGGGATGATCTCGTGCGCGTAGTAGTTCGCCTTCTTTTGCTCGTCGGCGATGTCGCGAGCCGCATGGTGCATCGTATCGAGCTTTTGCAGCTGGTCGTCTATCTCGCGCACGCCCGCTAGCAGCGTGTGCAGCAGCTTCTCCTGCTGGGTGGTCTCCGCACCGACGCAGGCGGCCTTGATGGCCGCCACTCCCTGCGCCAACTCGGCGGCGTAGGCGTTGATGGCGGGCAGAAACGCACGGCGCACCATGCGCTTCATGGTGCGCGCCTCGATGTTGAGCAGCTTGGTGTATTTCTCCAGCTTCACCTCGTAGCGGCTGCGCACCTCCGCCTCGGACATGACGCCGAACTGTCCCAGAAGCTCGATGCTCTTGCGCTCCACGAAGCACGGCAGCGCGTCGGCCGTGGTGCGGTGGTTGGCAAGCCCCCGGCGGGCGGCCTCCTTTTGCCATTCGTCGGAGTAGCCGTCGCCGTTGAAGATGATGCGCGCATGCGCCTTGAGCGTCCGCTTGACGTACGCGACGGCGGCCGCCTCGAACTCGCCCTCCGGCACGCCTTCCAGAGCGTCGGCGAAGTCTTTCAGGCTCTTGGCCATGGCCGTGTTGAGGATGGTGTTGCAATCCGACAGGTTCACCGCCGAGCCGGGCATGCGGAACTCGAACTTGTTGCCCGTGAACGCGAACGGCGAGGTGCGGTTGCGGTCCGTCGTGTCCTTGAGGAAGCTCGGCAACTCGGGAACGCCCAGGTCCATGGACACTTTCTCCACGCACGTGTACTCGTGGTCGTCCACGAGCGCGTCCACCACCGCACCCAGCTCGTCGCCCAGGAACATGGAGATGATGGCCGGCGGCGCCTCGTTCGCGCCCAGGCGGTGGTCGTTGCCCGCCGAGGCCACCGACATGCGCAGAAGCTCCTGGTAATCGTCCACCGCCTGGATGACGCCGGTCAAGAACACCAAGAAACGCAGGTTGTCCATGGGGCTTTCGCCCGGCTCCAGCAGGTTGGTCTTGCCGGCGGAAAGCGACCAGTTGTTGTGCTTGCCCGAGCCGTTGATGCCCTCGAAGGGCTTCTCGTGCTGCAAGCACACCAGGCCGTAGTGGCTGGCCAGGAGGCGCAT
>DXCU01000085.1 GCA_019115845.1 Candidatus Rubneribacter avistercoris
AACCCCATCGGCGCGCACGAAAGCGGGCTTATCGGCGAGGACCCCAAGGGCATCCCGAACAACCTTTTGCCCTACGTGGCGCAGGTGGCCGTGGGCAAGCTCCCGCGCGTGGGCGTGTTCGGCGACGACTACCCCACGCCCGACGGCACGGGTGTGCGCGACTACATCCACGTGGTTGACCTGGCGCGCGGCCATGTGGCGGCGCTTGCTTGGATGGGCGGCAAAGTGGGCACGGGCGAGCCGCGCGGCTTAGGCTCGGTCGCAGGAGAGCCGGCCGCCGACGGCACGCGCCGGGGCGTGGGCATCTTCAATCTGGGCACGGGGAAGGGATCAAGCGTGCTCGACGTGGTGCACGCCTTCGAGCGCGCGTGCGGCAAAGAGCTGCCCTACGAGATCAAGCCGCGCCGCGCGGGCGACATCGCCGAGAACTACGCCGCATGCGACAAGGCACGCGACGAGCTGGGCTGGGTGGCCGAATACGACCTGGACCGCATGTGCGCCGACAGCTGGCGCTGGCAGTCGACGAACCCCGACGGATACGCCACCGCCTAGGCGATCCGCCACGCGAAGCGACCCGCCACGCGAAGGCGAGCGATCAAAAAAGCGAGCGGCCTTTTCAAGCCGCTCGCTTTTTTCGTGGCGTTTGCCGCACGAACGCTGCGCGCCACAGGCAAACGTTGCGCGTCGCGGGCGAACGGTTGCGCCCGCGACGCGGTTTTGACCTAGTAGCCGGTCGCCGTGCCGCCCGAGGCGCCGGCGTCGTAGCCGCCGGTGTCGTAGCCGCCGCCCGACGCGGTCCCCGAGTCCACGTAGCCGCCGGCCGCGCCGCCCGAAGTGTCCGCAGAGCCGCCGTAAGAGCCGCTGTCCACGTAGCCGGTGCCGCCCGAGGCGTCGCCGTAGTACGTTGAGTTGTCCACGTAACCGGTTCCGGTGCCGGTGCCAGAGTAGGAGGGGTCCGTGTAGCCCGACGAGTACCCCGGGTCGTAGTAGTAGCTGGAATCGTAGTAACCGGAGCCTCCCGAGCTTGCGTCCGTGCCCACGCCGGAACCCGTGCCGTTCAGAGCCTCGGCCTCCGCATACGCCTCGGCCGATGCCGTGATGTCGGACGGGTCGCCGCCCGATTCAACGACTTCCATCATCTTCTTCGTGGAAGCGGCGTCGTTGATGACGTAGGACACGCCGTCTATCGTCGCCGTGGTGGAGGGGAGCATCGCGGAATAGAAGACCAGGTCGCCCTCGTCTTGGAACTGACCGGCCAGCGTGACGATGTCGCCCACCGCCAGATCCGTGGTCACGCACGCCGTGGCGCTCTGCACCACGCCCGCAAGCTCCATGGCGGACATGGACAGCACCTTGTTGATGATGGCCATGATGAGCGAGCGCTGGTTCGCCGTGCGCGTGAAGTCGCCGTCCACGTAGGCACGGCTGCGCGCGAACACGAGCGCCTGGTTGCCGTCGAGGTGCTGCTCGCCTTCCTCGATGATGACGCGCGGCCACTCGGGATGCGCGGAGGTGCCGTCGGCGTCGGGGTCGTCGATGCGCTCGGGAACCACCACGTCCACGCCGCCCACGGCGTCCACCAGGTCCTTCAGTTTGCCGAAGTTGACCTCCGCGTAATGGGATATCTGGATGCCCAGCAGCTCGTTCGCCTCGCGGATGGCGCCGGCGGCGCCGTCGTAGCTGTAGGCCGCGTTGAACTTGTTCGTGCCGTAGCCGTCTATCTCTATCTTGGTGTCGCGCGGGATGGACACCATGGTGGCCTGGTTGTTGACGGGGTCCACGCGCACCACGATGTTCGTGTCCGAGCGATGCGTCTCGTCGACGCTGTCCTCGGCCTCGTCGGTGCCGATGAGCATCATGTAGAACGGATCGGTGAACTCCGCATTGGTGGGGGTGAGCATGTCGTTGATGGCGTTGATCTCTTCGTCAGTTTTGTTTCCCCTGGTCAACTGGTCATTGACGGAGTTCTTCCACAGGGCGAACGCCGTTGTGCACCCCACTGCCGCCACAATCACCGCGGCTATCACGCCGATGGCTATCTTCTTGCCCTTGCTGGAGCGCTTGCGCGCCGCCGTCGAATACGAGGCGTTGTTGCGCGAGTACTGGCTTGCGGCCGACTGACGGCTGTACGCCGCGTTGGCGGCGGGGCCTTGGGAGCCGGGGACGTAGGCGGACCGATAGCCGGCATAGCGCTGCGCGCTGGCCGTTTGGGCGAACTCCTCCGCTTGGGAGCGAGAGGCGATGCGCCCCGACTGGGCGGCCCTTGCCGTGCGGACGGCACGCGCCGACTGGGGAGCGCGGGACGAGCGAGCCGCCGGATGGCTGGTGCGAGAGTTTTTTGGCGCCATATGTTCTCCTCAACGGCTCCTGCGCGATGAGCGCCGCACGACAAGCGGCACGCCGTCTGCCGTCTCCCCAGTCGGCGAAGGGCATCCGCTGTCATGAGCCTTCGTCTCTACCACTGTCACAAATTGGTGCCCGACCCCCGCCACGCCTCGGCGTTGTCCGTGGTGGCACGCATAAACTCACCATGTGCGAAAGCCATTGTATCACCGATCGGCGCCGACCATAAAATGGGCACGGGCCGGGTACAAACCTCACATTTTTCTAAATGACCATCGAAACGTATCCCTGCGGTTACAGGGTTGAGCCGGGCGGGCGGTAGCCTGTGTAGCATGCAACCGGCCACGGGACATAGCCGCCTGACAGACCCGATCCTCGACGAGGAGCGGCTCTCCCCTGTTCTGGCCAGGAACGTGAAGGCGCTGCGCCTGCGCGCCAAGATCAACAAAAAGCGGTTCGCCCTCATGATAGGCGTGGGCCGGCCCTTCCTCAACAAGATAGAGAACGGCCTTGCCGACCCGCGGCTTTCCGTCATCACCAAGATAGCCGACGCACTGGACACGACGCCGGAGTACCTGCTGACCGAGCACGAGGACGCACCCGCGCCCCAGCCCTCGGCCGGCATGCGCCGTCCCGGGCAGCACGCGCGTCTGTAGGGGCGCGGTCGCGGACGGCGGGCGGATGCGCACGGCCGCGCGGTGTGCGCGCACGGTTGCGCGGTTGGTGCGCGGCGGATGCGCATGGTCGCGCAGTGGGCGCGGGTGCGCGGCATGCACGGGCGCACAGCATGCGGGCGCGGTCAGCCCGCAGGCCGCCTTCGCCAAAGCGCCGGAGCGCAAAAAAGCCGCCGTGTCGTTCGGCGGCTTGCATGGCTGGTGGCGCCCCCGGGCCGATTCGAACGGCCGACACCCGCTTTAGGAGAGCGGTGCTCTGTCCCCTGAGCTACGGAGGCGTGGTGGCTATTGTAGCATTAAACGAACCGCAAAAGGTCGCGAGCGTCCTCGATCACCTCATCCGCACCTGCCTCGCGCAGCCGCTCGGCGGTGTGGTAGCCCCAGGCAACGCCGAGTGAAAACGTCCCCGCGTTGCGCGATACGCGCACATCGCCGGGAGAATCGCCCACATAGACGGTGCGTTTTGGACTGGAGCCCAGCTCGCGGACGGTGCGCAGCAAACCTGCGGGATCGGGCTTGCGCGGGATGTCCTCGCATTCGCCGTGCACGACTTCGAACAGGCCGGGAAGGTACTCGGCTATCACGTCGCGCACGCCTTGGTCGAACTTGTTCGACAGCCGGGTATTTGACACTTTAGCGTAGCCTCCCATACATACCGATTTGCATAATCCCTGCCCAGGCGGGGATTTTTCTTTGCAAAAAGTCAAATTTCCTTGATTTTGTAAGTGGTAAATAGTGGTAAAGTATAGTATAATCAGAATATTGTTCTCGCAGTTGGGAGGCTGTTTTGAGGGTTAAGGTAGCGAAGTCAAAAAACACTGAGAACTACTACGTCATCAAGTCGGTGAGGCAAGGGGAGAAGACCACCTCGAAGGTCGTCGCCCGGCTTGGCAACAGAGAAGAGATCCGGGAGAAGATCGGCAAGGACGCCGACGTCATGGAGTGGGCCAAGGAGCAGGCGGCGAGGCTCACGCGCCAGGAGAAGGAGCGCACCCGCAAGGTCGCTCGCAGCTACGACCCAACCAAACTTGTTTCCGACAAGCGTCGTGAGTTTTTGGGCGGCAACGTGTTCATCGAGAGGATCATGCGCGAGCTCGGGGTGCCGAAGCTGTGCCGGAGCATCGCCAGCAAGACCAAGATCACCTACGACCTGTGGCCGATCGTGTCGGCTCTTGCGGCGGCAAGGGTCTTAGAGCCCGGGAGCAAGGCTTCGGCTTGCGAGCTCGCAGGCGCGCTCGTAGAGCAGCCCGCGATCGAGCGCCACCACGTCTACCGGGCGCTCGATGTGCTGAGCGGCTCTTGCGACCTCATCCTCTCAGAGCTCTACAAAGCCTCAGAGAAACTCACAAGGCGCAAGAAGAAGGTCCTTTACTTCGACTGCACCAACTTCTTCTTCGAGATAGAAAAAGAGGACGACTTCCGCAAATACGGCCCCTCCAAGGAGCGCCGCCCCAACCCGATCGTCGAGATGGGCATGTTCATGGACGCGGACGGCGTCCCGCTTACGTTTTGCATGGCGCCGGGCAACGAAAGCGAGCAGCTGCTCATGACGCCGCTCGAGCAAAAGATCATCGACGACTTCGGCATCGACAAGCTTTGCGTGTGCACGGACGCGGGACTGTCCTCCATGGCGAACCGCCGCTTCAACTCGCAAGGCGGCCGGCACTTCGTGACCGCCACTTCCATCAAGAAAATGAAGCAAGACCTCAAAGGGTGGGCACTTGATCGCGCCGGCTGGTCGGTTGCCGGCTCGAAAAAGACCTTTCGTATCGACGACGTTGAGGAAAAGGTCGAGGCAGGCTCGCTCGATGGCAAGATCAAAGATATGACCTTCTACAAGGTCAAGCCCGTGCGCGAGAAGGACAAGGACACCGGGGAATGGTTCGACCAGACCGTCGTCGTGACCTTTTCCTTCAAGCATCGCGACTACCAAAAATCGATCAGGGACGCCCAGATCGAGCGGGCGCGCCGAGCCATCGCGAAAGACGCGAGCCGCATGGAGAGAAAAGGGGCCAACGACTTCAGGCGCCTTGTGAAGCGCACCGCAGTTACAGCTGAAGGAGAGGTGGCCAAGACCCAAGTCTATGCCATAGACGAGGACGCCATTGCCGAAGAGGAGCGCTACGACGGCTTCTACGCCCTGGCCACAAGCTTCGAGGACTTGGACGTATCCGACCTTTTGCGCGTAAACGCCCAGCGTTGGCAGATCGAGGAGTGCTTCCGCATCATGAAGACCGAGTTTGCGGCTCGGCCGGTGTATCTGTCCAGGGAGGAGCGGATCCGCGCGCACTTCCTCACCTGCTTCATCGCCTTGCTCGTCTACCGCATCATAGAGAAGAAACTGGGCGACAGATACACTTGCTGCGAGATCATCGACACGCTGCGATCCATGCGGTTCGAGAAGATCGAGGGCGAGGGCTGGGCCCCGCTCTACGCGCGCACCGAGATCACAGATGCGCTCCATGCGGCCTTCGGCTTCAGGACCGACTACGAGATCGTCCCGAACGCCGACATGAGAAGAATCTACCGACACGGTAAAAACCGATAGTTCGGTACCACATTTTTAGTTCTTCGAAAGCAGAGAAAAAGGCCGTATCACCTGGTGCTACACAGGAGATACGGCCTTGAAAGTGTCAAAGACGGGATTGTAGCATTAAACGAACCGCAAAAGGTCGCGAGCGTCCTCGATCACCTCATCCGCACCTGCCTCGCGCAACCGCTCGGCGGTGTGGTAGCCCCAGGCAACGCCGAGCGAAAACGTCCCCGCGTTGCGCGATACGCGCACATCGCCGGGAGAATCGCCCACATAGATGGTGCGTTTTGGACTGGAGCCCAGCTCGCTGACGGTGCGCAGCAAGCCGGTGGGATCGGGCTTGCGCGGGATGTCCTCGCATTCGCCGTGCACGACTTCGAACAGGCCGGGAAGGTACTCGGCTATCACGTCGCGCACGCCTTGGTCGAACTTGTTCGACAGCACGCCCATCCGCACGCCGCGTCGCTTGAGCTCGGCCAGCGTCTCCGGCATGCGGGGGTACGCCTTCGTCAGCTTGGTGCCCAGATCGGGGTAGAGGGCCTTCCAACGGTCCATGACGGCCTCGGCCCGGTCGGCGGGCGTGCCCTCCGGGACCGCCTGGTAGATGAGCGCGCGGGCGCCGTTGCCCACGAAGCTGTGGATCTCATCGGCGCTGCGGCGGGGAAAGCCGAACTCCCCGAGCGCGGTGTTCGTGAGAACCACCAGATCGGGCAAGGTGTCGAGCAGCGTGCCGTCAAGATCGAACACCAGCGTGTCGAAGCGAGCCATGACATCACCCCATTCAGTAAAAAATCCAAGCCGGAGCTTGGATTGAAGGTTCATGGAGCGGGTGACGGGACTCGAACCCGCGAATACAAGCTTGGGAAGCTTGGGCCTTACCACTTGGCGACACCCGCAATGTCAGCACATTATAGCGCAACGGAGCCGGATGGGGCGGGAAAGTGAAGGAAATTCGCATTCGATGTTCTCGATGTTCTCGGCCGTTGATTTGCAATCTCATCCGAACGCTCGGGGTTTTCTCCCACACTCACCCGCACGCGTTCGGCTGAGTGCGAGAGTTCCTTTCTGGAGGAAGGGCCGCAAGGCCCTGCCGAGAGAAAGGAAGACCATGGAAGGAAAGAAGCAGAAGCGGTACTTCAGGCTCGACAAGGCCGACAGGGTCGCCATCGAGCGGGGCCTGGACAAGAGGGAGGGCGGTCGCGCGATCGCCCGGTCCATCGGGAGGTCGAACTCGACGGTCTCCGACGAGGTCAGGCGCAACCGGACGGTGACGAGGGGCCCGGGCAAGGGAGGGCGCGCAGACGCCGTGCCGGACGGGGCCTGCCCGAGGCTGCTCGCATGGCCCTGGGTGTGCAACGGGTGCGGCAGGCGACGCTACCACTGCTCGAGGCCGTGGAGGTGCGAGTACTCGGCGGCGCGCGCCCAGACGCTCGCCGACGCCCTGCTCTCGGAGGCCAGGCGCGGCGTGAACGCGCGCGAGGGGGACTTCGAGGCGATGATGGCCGCGGTGCGCGCCGACATGGCGCGCGGGCTCTCGCCCGCCCAGATAGCCGAGGCGAGGAAGGGGCAGTTCGAGGTGTCGGCCTCCACCCTCTACCGCTGGATAGGGAGCGGCTGCGCCGGCATGTCGAACATGGACCTCAGGCGCAAGGTGGGCTACAAGCCCCGGAAGGGCGGCTCGGGCGCGAGGCCCACCCCGCACGGGCCCGAGAGGTCCTACGCCGCGTTCCTGTCGCTGCCCGCCGACAGGCGGGACTCGGCCTGCGAGATGGACTGCGTGATCGGGCTCGCGCGCGACAGGCAGTGCCTGCTCACGCTCTACCACCGCCCCTCGCGCCTGCAGCTCGCGCTGCTTTTGCCGGAGAAGACGCCGAGCGCGGTGGCCGCCGCGCTCGGCTCGCTGGAGCGGGCGGTCGGCAAAAGGGAGTTCGCCCGCCTGTTCGGGACCGTCCTCACCGACAACGGGCCGGAGTTCTCCGACTTCGCGTCGATCGAGCGCTCGGCGCTCCCCGGCAAGGCGGCCCGGTGCGAAGCGCACTGCTGCGACGTGCGCCAGTCCCAGCAGAAGGCCGGGTGCGAGCGCAACCACGTCGAGCTGAGGAAGCTCCTGCCCAAGGGACGCGGGATCTCCTTCGACGCCCTGGACGGGCGGGACTGCGCCGAGCTCATGAGCCAGCTCAACTCCGAGCCGAGGCCCTCGCTCATGGGGCTGAGCCCGATCGCGATGCCGAGGGCGGCCATGCCGCATGAGGCAGAGGCGCTCACAGACGCCCTCGGGATGCGGGAGGTGCCCTACGGGAGGCTCGACCTGACGCCGCGGGCCCTGAGCGCCGCCCGGGCGGAGAGGGGGCTTCCGCCGCTGCTCTAGACGCGCAGGCGACAGCCGAATAGCCTACCGAAGGCCCGTTCGGATGAGTCTGGGAGCAGCTCGGGCGGGCATGGCGGAGCCGTGCCCTCAGACCCATCCGAACGCCCCCGGGCGCCCTCCCTCCCAGCCCAAAGGCCCAGGCGGCGCGGTCGCTCGGCAGTTCCGACCCGTTCGGCTGACTGGGAAAACAGCCTTCGCCATCCCGGTGTTCGGATAGCTTTGCAATTCAACCCGATGTTCTCGGCGTTGGCGAGCCGGATGCCGGATGCAAGACGCGGGCCGCAAGGCGAAGGGGCGCGGGCATGCGCCACGCTCGCTTCTGTCAACGAGTCTCCGCATTCCGCTCGGACGCAAAGGGGCCCCGGCCGCTCGCGACCGCAGGAAAATCCCAACCTCCCGCCTCCAATGCGGCGGGAAAAACACCCGGCCAGCACATATATCCAGCCCCTGCATCTTGAAAGAGTCGAAGGGCATCGCGGCTACCGACAGAACCCGCCCTCGCTCCGTCTTGAGGCTGAAGCTTGCCGGCGGAAGACTACGCCGCCTCCCCTTTCGCCTTCGCCGCCTCAAGACGAAACGATTTCCTCACCAGCGCGACGCCAACGGCGATGTTGCCTACGGCCACCCCTGCTCCTGTGAGCGCGTTTGCGAGAAGAACTAACAAGGGGTCCTCGCGTGCGCCGAACAGCGACATCATCGCCATCTCCAGCGTCAAGATAGACACGAGCGCGCCCGACAGGTTCACTCCCGACACGGCAAACATGGACTGCCGCCCGCAACGACGGCTGGAGACGATCCCCGCGATGGAAACGCCAAGAGAGAAAAACGTATAGGCCGCCACCGCGTAGATGACGATGCCCGGGTACGCGAAGCCGCCCTGGCTATGCGAGACAAGCGTGACGAAGCCCGACACCACGAGCGCAAGCGCCCCGATGAGAACGCCACAGAAGCGCGTCGCCGCAGCCGTGCGAGCATCGTCGCCGCAGCGAAGGTCGTGCAGAAGGGCAGCCCGCATAAGGAGCAGCAGCAGGTAGTACACGCCCAACGTGACGAACCACCACGACGCCGCCCGTGCGCCATAAGCGAGGTTGCCCGCAGCCCACGCCGCATCAACGACAAGAGACACGGCGTTGCCCAGGGCGCAACGACGGCTTCCATCATCCACGATGTGGGCGATCCTTTCGTTGCGATGGAGCAAGCCGTTTACGAAGCGAGCAGGGCGTCCGCGCACGGCCGCCACAACCAGCGCCGCCAGGCACCATGCCGAGGCGATATAGACCGCATAGGCAAGCGGGCCGTGCCGATTGTCGGACAGGAACACCCAGGCCATAAGCACCGCTATGGCAAATGGGCAGAGCGCCGCCACTGGCGCGGGCACTACGAACAAAGTCTTGAACAACCGGCGAACAACCATCAGCCGGGATTGCCTGCGGGGGTCATCGCTTCGCATAAGAACCTTCTATCCATCGAGTTGCCACATGCAAGCACCGTCGCCGGAGCACAGACGAAAGGTTGGCAAACGAGGCTCGCGCCTTTTGTTCAGCCATGCGGGATCCGACGCGAAAATTGCTTCGGAGCAGCGCAGCGAAACGCGCATGCTCTCGCGATGCATCAGACCGCATACAGATAAACGGAAAGGAAGTGAAGCAGCGATCCGACCATGACGAAAAGATGGAAAACAGAATGCATGTAGCGCACGTCCTTGAGCACGTAAAAAACAGCTCCAACGGTGTAGAAAAGGCCGCAGGCCACAAACAGCCAGAAACCCGCAGGCTCCATGGACCTATGCAGCGCCGGCATGAACGCGACAACGCACCATCCCATGGCAAGGTAAATCACCGCCGAAACCCAGCGCGGCCTGAACGTCCAGAACGCCTCGGCCAACGACCCAAGAGCCGCCACCGCCCAGATTGCCGCGAGAAGGGGGATTCCCGTCGAAGAATCAAGCACGCAAAGGCAATAGGGCGTGTAGCTGCCCGCAATGAGCAGGACCAGGCCAAGAGCGGCCATCGCGGCGCCGAAGGCGTGAGTGAGGGAGTTGACAACCTCCTCGCCCGCAGTGTACTCGCGCACTTTCCGGGACTTCTCGTTGAATCTCATCAGTAACGCCGTCATGTTCGTTGCCCCTTTCGGAGAATCGCCTGCAGCCCGCGAGCGCTTCCTTGTGATCGGGAGCGTCAACTATGCCGAGCGCATGAGAAAAATTGCGAATGGGATCCGTCGCCATGCGGTCGATGGCCTTGTTGAGGACAAGCGCCTTCACGGCGCCTCCCGCAGCGCGGTCTTCGACGGTTCTCTCTTGCCGCATCTCAAAGCCCCTCGCTCTCGTTCGGCTCGCGCAAGACGGCCTGGGCCTCTTCGCAAGCGGTGGCCAGCTGATCGTAAGCGCTCTCGATACGCGGATTGATGCGCACGGTCTCGGCGGCCACGGTCTTGCGATAGCTGTGGAGCGCGAACGCGCATCCGCCGATGCCGACGACTCCCACCACAATGCCAGGCACCATCAGATGCGTCCACACCATGGTGCAGCACATGCCCACGCCAAGGATCAACGCCGACAGCGTGCCGAGCGCGATGGCCCGATAGCCCGCCTTGCGCGTCTTCTCAGCCTCCATGGAGGCAATGGATTTGATCAGGTCGTCCATGGTGCGTTGCAGCTTCGAGAGCTGAGCCTTGCCGCGCACCTTGCGGCTGCGGCGAAACGCCAGCGCCGTGGTGCCGCTCGCAGGCGACTCCTTGGCACCCGTCAGCTCGAAGCCCAGGCTCTCGTAGCAGTCGCATGCCACGGTTGCAAGGTCGCTCTTCACGGTTGTTCGTGCGTACTCATACGAATCGCAGCGGGGCGGGCGAGGCGCGGCCTGCGCCGAGAGGCGGGCGACGTCCTCGGATGGCGCACCCGCACAGACGCCCTTCCCCGCCACCATGGCGCCGCATGCCGCACAAGCATTCGCGCCTCTCAAAATCTCGTTTCCACAGTTCGAGCAATACATGCAACGCTCCTCCCTCTGCCGCAATTCGGCGTGTTTGGTTGACGGAGCCAATGATGGACGGTTCGCATAAACGGAAAGTTAACTTTGGATAAACAAGCTCGTTCACCTTCGATGCAAAGCCCGGGATTCGGTCCGGCAGCCCCGCCGCCCCCACCACGCTCGTTTATCATTTGTTTACGCTTGCATGGTTCACTATCCTGGATTTCAAAAAGGCGGGGAAGGGGAAGGCCGAAGCCATGGCAAAGATACTGGTGGCCGAAGACGATACCAACGCCAACAAGCTCATATGCGCGGTCCTGCGCCGGGCGGGGCACGACCCGCTGTCGGTCCGCGACGGGCAGGAGGCGCTCGATGCGCTGGACAAAAACCATGTCGACCTTATCGTGACCGACGTGATGATGCCGTGCATGGACGGCGTGCAGCTGACGAAAATGCTGCGCGATGCCAGCTGGGACACGCCTATCCTGATACTCACGGCCAAGCAAGGGCAGGAAGCGCTGCGCGAGGGATTCCTGGCAGGTGCCGACGACTACCTGGTCAAGCCCGCCGACATGGGCGAGCTGGTGCTGCGAGTGGCGGCGCTCCTCCGCCGCTCGGGCGCGACGGAGGGAGGGCGGCTTGCCGTAGGCGCCGCCGTGCTGGATCCCAACAACCTCTCGGTGGAGCGTGGCAGCGAAAGCATCACACTTCCCCCCAAGGAGTTCCAGCTGCTCTACAAGCTGCTGTCGCACCCAGGGCACGCTTTCACGCGCATGCAACTGCTCGACGAGATATGGGGCTGGGACACCAAGAGCGCTGAGAGCACGGTGAACGTGCACGTGAACCGCCTGAGAACGCGCTTCTCCGGATGGGGCGACTTCAAGATAGAAACCGTGCGCGGCATCGGGTACCGCGCGATTGCGGGAGACGGACAATGAGCAGGACGATGCCGGCCGAAGCGCCAAAATGGTCGAAGGGCCGCACGGTCGCCATCACAGCCACCCTCGCCGCCTTCATCGCCGCGGTGATCGTGGCGTTCTGCACGGTCATGGGAGTGGCAGGGTCGCTCCTTGTCCAAGGAAGCGTCACGAGCCTCGATCGCCTGACGAGCCCCCAGACGGTGGTCGCGTTCATCCTCTTCGGATCGGCGGCGCTCGCCATCATCCTGGCGACATGCCTCTACCGCACGCTCGGAGAGCCGCTGCGCCAAATGACCGCCGCTATGGAGCAGCTCGCCTGCGGCGATTTCGACGTGCGCATGCCCGAACGGGGTGCCTGGCACCTGCGCGAAGTAGACGAGTTCGCGCGCGCTTTCAACACGGCAGCTGAGGAGCTGGGGGGAACCGAGATGATGCGCGCTGGATTCATCAGCGACTTCTCCCACGAGTTCCGCACGCCCGTAAGCTCGCTCTCGGGCTTCGCGCAGCTGCTGCAGGAAGACGACCTCTCGCCCGAGGAACGCGCCGAGTACCTGCGGATCATCGTGGATGAGGCGAACCGGCTGTCAGGGCTTTCCGAGCGCATCCTTCTGCTGTCGAAAATGGAGGCTGCGGCCATCCTTCCCGACGTGGAGGACGTGGACGTGGCCGAGACGGTGCGGCGGGCAGCCGCCATTGTGGAGCCGAAGGCGGCTGCGAAGGGAATCTATCTGGCGCTTTCGCTTGACGAGTGCCGAGTGCGCGGCAACGGCGACTACCTGATGCAACTGTGGACGAACCTGCTTGACAACGCCGTGAAGTTCTCACCGGAGAACAGCCAGGTGAGCGTCGCCCTTTATGGCGGACGCGCAGACGAGGGAGGGCAAACGCCCGCGTCCGCCGGCTACATGGCCTGCTGGGTTTCCGACGAGGGGCCGGGCATGGACGCCGCCACGCGCGAGCATCTCTTCGACCGCTTTTACCAAGGAGACACCTCGCATGCCGAAGAGGGAAGCGGACTTGGACTTGCGCTCTGCAAGCGCATCGCAGAGTTGCATGGCGGCGTCATCGAAGTTGCCAGCGCCCCCGGCAAGGGATCGTCTTTCGAGGTCAGGCTTCCGCTTCCGCAGAAGGCTTAGCAGTGATGCACGGCGAGTCCGCAACCGGCCGAGCATCCCCAACAACGCAGAGCGCGCACACCCGCCGATATATCTTCAGGCATGCTTTGCATGAAGAGCATGCGCTTGCCCTTGTCGCGTTGCATCCGTCGCGCTGCCCTTGTCGCGTCCACGGACTTTTCGGCAGCGTAGTTTTTGCAATGCGCAACAAAAGGATTTAGCAGCTGCTTGAGACACTGGTGATGTTCAACAGGATGGACTGCCGATTATCCTCTCTGCATTCCACAGAAAGCCTAGCCTCTTTGGCGAACTCCTTGCGCCTGGCGAGCGGAAGGCATGGCGACCAAAAACGTCTTCGTGTCTTATCTGCGGTTCCTGGCCAAGCTCATTGACAAATCGCTATGAGACTGCCGGTGCGATTTCACATGTCAAAACCTTCGGGTTTTGCAAGGGCCATCTAGACCTCCTTCCAGGCGTCGTCGAGTTCGCCGGCGCGCGTCTCTGCCACGGCGCGCACGGCGGCGAGCCCTCCGGGCGCGATTCGCTCGTTGTCGGCCTTGTCTTCCAGCATGGCGACGAGCCTCGCCGCGCCATCCAGCCTCTCCGCCGACCGGGCCACGGCGTCGGCCGTCTCCTTGGTTGCTCTCCGCTGAGCCAGGATTGGCATAGGCCAGGTCGGCTCGCCGAGCAAAGCCCCGCCGGCGCGGACCCGCGCCGGAGACGGCTCGGCGGGGGGTCGCCCGCCTCTCTGCTAGACCAGCGTTGACACGGACCCTGCCGGAGGCGGCTCGGCGGCGGGGGGGCAGGGGGGCGACCGCAAGTTGGTCACAAAATGCGCCCTGTGGCACGCGCGGACCCGATTTTCCGCCCTCCGCCCCCTCCGCGCCCGGAGAAATCCCAGGTCGCGGAAATCGCGCGGCCCGCCGGCGCGCCGGATCGGCCGTCCGGAGTGCCACAGGGCGCATTTTGTGACCAACTTGCGGATCCGCCGCTTGGGGCGCTGCGTCTTGCTCTCGTCGATTTGCATAGGGCAAGGTCCGCTGCCGCATCGGTCAAGGATTTGCTCGACAGGGGGCGCGGCCAGGAGTTTTCCGGCAAGATTCGCGGCGGGCGGCACTTGATCGAATATCACTTCACGCACCTGTCATAAACGTTATGCAGTCATGACCACCGGCATAGCCGGTGGCTTGGACGGGCGACCCTGGAAGGGTCGAGAATGCCGGCTTGCGGCTAAAGCCGCGATGGTCCAGCGCGCCTTTTACCGGCCACCCCTGCAAGGGGTTGGTCGCACCTTTACCGCTCGAACCTGCTGCCGTCTTCTTGATCGGCGATGTATTTCCTGACCGCCGCCTCGTTCAGGCCGACGGTGCTCACATAGTAGCCCCTCGCCCAGAACGTGCGGTCCCTGCCTATGCGGCTCCTCCATTCGGGATGGCGGTCGCATAGCGCAAGCGCGCTCTTCCTTTTCAAGCACCCCATCACGTCCGAGACGGCGCACTTGGGCGGAATCCTCAAGCAGACGCGCACGCGGTCGATGCATACGCCGCCTTCCACGATCTCGCAGCCGGTCTTCTTCTCCACAAGCCCCCAGATGACCCCTCCCACTTCGCGCCCGCTCTCCTGATGGAGCACCTTCCTTCGATATTTCGGGATCCACACTATACGGTAGACGCAATCCCACCCCGTAGGTGCTAGACTCTTCTCGTTCATCGCTCTTCTGCCCCTTCAGTCAACTTGCGATCCGGACCATCGCTTCTGACATCTCAGGACAGGAGAGCTTTTTCCTAATTCTCATGTCCGGGATCTGGTGGAACCATCTACCGCACCACAGGCAGAGCCTGTGGGTTTCTCACAGGGCGCTAAACGTTCGTTCGTGCGTCGTGAAGCGATTTCGGGGATGCCAAGCCGCAAAGCGATGAAGTAACGTTCGAGACGATGGAGAGTCCCGGCCCGACGGTCGAGGCTCTCCTGGGAGGAGCCAGGAAGTCTTAGACGGCGCTCGGGGAAGAGTTCGTCGCCTTGATCGCGCGTTCTTCCAGATCCTTCATTTCGACCTCCTTCGTCGTTCGGCAAAGCCCCTTTCGCCTCGCCTCGTGACCCATTTCCCGCCATCGGCCTCCTCGGACGCAAGGGGGGGGGACAAGCGGAACTCGGAGGGTTTGAGTTTTCGCAAGGCACGCGAAAAGTTTTCGCGGGCCTTGCGCGCGACGCGATTCCCGGCCGACCATGTGCACCAAAGGACGCCGGGGGCGGAACAGGGATGCCTGACGGACGGCGTGGACATTAGGCGCGAAGCCGGGGCGCAGGAAGGACGGGCTGGGCGGACGCTGGTAGAATATGAGGGGTAGAAAGGAGCCGCATGGAGCTGAGCGAGCTGTCGAAGTACCGGGAGAGCAACCGCCTCGAGGCGAAGGACGCGAGGGGCGGCGTTCCGAAAAGCGTCTGGGAGTCGATCTCGGCGTTCGCGAACACGGGCGGCGGAGTCATCCTGCTCGGCGTAGCGGAGAGCGAGGACAGGTCACTCAAGGTCGTCGGCTTGCCCGACGCGTCGCGCACACTCGAGGACTTCTGGAACACCGCGCACAACCCCGGCAAGCTCAGCCCCTGCGTGCTCTCGGACGACGACGCGCGCGTCGAGGAGGCCGACGGCAAGGAGATCGTCGTCATCGAGGTTCCCCGCGCCCGCCGCCAGCTCCGCCCCGTGCACATCAACGGCAACCCCAAGACGGGCACGTACCGACGCGATCATTCAGGAGACTACCTGTGCGGCGCCGACGAGGTGGCCGCCATGTACCGCGACGCCGCAGACGAACCCCTTGACGCCGCCGTGCTCGACGACGTGGGCATGGACGCGCTCTGCGGCGAGACGGTGCGCACGTACCGCAGGAGCTACGACCTCCACCACGGACGAAACGCGTGGTCGAAGCTCGACGACGAGGGCTTCCTCTGCCGCATCGGAGCCGCCGGGAGAGGCTGCGACGGCGAGATCCACCCGACAAAGGCCGGGCTGCTCGTGTTCGGCGAGGAGTGGCGCATTCAGCCCGAGTTCCCACACTACTTCCTCGACTACCGGCAGGAGACGAGTCCCGAAGCGCGCTGGCAAGACCGCGTCACGTCGCAGACTGCCGGGGAGTGGTCGGGCAACGTGTTCGACTTCTTCCAGCGCGCCTACGAGAAGATGAGGCAGGCACTCAGGGTGCCGTTCAGGCTCGACGGGAACGGCAGGCGCGTCGACGAGACACCCGCGCACGACGCGCTCCGGGAGGCCATAGCAAACTGCCTCGTGAACGCCGACTACGACGGCAGGCGGGGCGTGGTGCTGTTGTGGAGGGAGGACGGGTTCCGCCTGTCGAACCCCGGCGGGTTCCGCGTCCCCATCGAGGATGCCTACATCGGCGGGAACTCCGATCCGCGCAACGGCACCATGATGAAGATGTTCAACCTGGTCAACATCGGCGAGCGCGCCGGCAGCGGCGTTCCCAACATGGTGGAGGACTGGATGCTCGCAGGCTACAGACGACCGGTGCTGAGCGAGGAATCCAACCCCGAGCGCTCGATGATCTTCCTGCCGTTGGACGTCAAGGAAGAAGAGTCCATTTCGCACGGAAAAAGCCCGGGGATTCCCCTCTCGACGTATTTCTCTCTTTCGACAAACGAGAAGAAGGCGCTTCTCCTCGCCTCCGATTGCGAGCGCGTTACCTCGGCGTCGTTGGCGGACGCTCTGGGCGTATCCAGGATGACCGCCTCCCGGATCCTGAGGAAGCTTGCCAACAAGCAGATTCTCGCATGGAGGGGTAGCAGCAAAACCGATCCGAACCAGTATTACGAAATCCCGCAGCAGTAAGAGCGGATGTTAAAGCTGTTAAAGCCTTTGATTGGTAAAACACCTGTTCATCGACGTGTTGTGGCGATGGGGCGCAGCCAACGTGTCGAAGCTGTTAAAGCGTGTGGCAGCCTTTCGACAGCGCGGGAAGACGAGAGTCCACAATCACTTGTCGAGAGCCAAAGTCGGTCGGAAGGCAGACTGGATGGGCCAATCGCTTAGTCTATCTAGTCTGGAAATGAGTCTATAAAGAGCGTTTCACGCTCCTGTCCCGAGGATCCTCTTGCATGGCCTAATACCTGCCCAGGCTCCATCCAGTTCCGCCGCGCAGCTCTCGAGCGCTCATCTCACGGCGGCTATCTCCGACGGGACCACGCGCCCCCGTCCGCCCTCTCCTCGAGCATTGTGAGGATCGACGCCGTGCCTTCGATCCTCTCGGCCGAGCACACGAATTGCTTCAAAGAGCTGGGCCGGGAGATCCTGCTTGTCATCGTCCATGCAAAAATAGGCATGCGTGTTCGAGCAAATCGCTTTAGTGTCCGACATTTGCTCGCCTTTTGCATCCACCATGCTGGCAACGTGGTTTTCCACCGCCTCAAGCGAGGTGGTTTTTGTCCTGATGGATCACCAAAAACGTCTTCGCATCTTATCTGCGGTTCCTGGCCAAGCTCATTGACAAATCGCTATGAGGCTGCCAAATGATCTCACCTGTCAAAATCTTCGGATTTTGCAAGGGCCGGTCCTGCTGGGACTGGTCCTAGTTTTATCTAGACCTCCTTCCAGGCATCGTCGAACTCGCCGGCGCACGTCTCTGCCACGGCGCGCACGGCGGCGAGCCCTCCGGGCGCAATCCGCTCGTTGTCGGTCTTGTCTTCAAGCATGGCGACGAACCTCGCCGCGCCATCCAACCTCTCTGCCGACCGGGCCACGGCGTTGGCCATCTCCTTGGCTGCTCTCTGTTGAACCAGGATTGGCATAGGCCAGGTCGGCTCGCCGAGCAAAGCCCCGCCGGCGGATCCACGTCAATCCTGGCCTAACGGAGAGTGCCCGAAAGGCATGTCAGAAGAATGGCCTGGAAGTGTCTTTCGGCGACGATGGCCCACTGCTGGAAGAGCTCACCGAAGAAAATTTGCCACCACTTAAGTCTTCCGAAAAACTATTAGGTCAAGCGACAGCGAGAGCGGTTCCGAACCGCTCTCGCTGTCGCTTAGGACGCACCACGCCTTCTGCGGCCCGATCTCTCTGCCCTATCACCGACGGGCTGGCCGCCTCCTCCCCGCAACCAACTCGCTTTTGCGATGCGACAACCAACCAGGTTGATTGTCGCATCGCACCGAGAGCGCCTGGGCCTGATCGCCTCCCTACTTTCCCATCGCGCGCCATGCGGCGATTCTGCCTGACATAAGAGCACGGCCTACGCTGATGCCGGGGATATTCATAGGGTATTGGATACCTCCAAACATTCCTCCGGAATCGTTTCCGGTCGCAAACAGGCCCTCGATGGGTACACGGTTCTCGTTGAGAACGCGATAGTCCTCGTCCACCAAAAGGCCATTCATCGTCGCCAAGACGGAAGGACGTCGCTTCAAAGCGTAAAATGGCGCCTTCACGATGGGCTTCAATCGGCTCTTCTGCTTGCCAAAATCCTCGTCATAACCTGCTTCGGCAAGTTCGTTGTACCGATTTACCGTCGCGCTTAGGGCATCGGCGGGTACGCCCATGGATTCGGCCAGTTCCTCGACGGTGTTTCCAACGCACAAATCACCGGCTTCAAGAGCCTGCGGTATAAAATCCTTCCACACACCGAACTGAGTGCCCTGCCCCATGAAGTCAATATCCGTAGCATAATTGTCGTCAAACACTTGGAAATGGATGGCCTCGGGCTGCTGAATATCTTGCATGGATATGAGGGCATAGCCCATATCCTCATTGCAGAAACGTTCCCCTTCCACATTCACACGCAGCCACGGAACCACCGCGCCCAGGTAGTTGGGGACGCCGATGCCGGGATCATAGTGCACGGCACCGCAGTGCGGTCCTGGCTGAATGGCACCGCCAGCCCACAATCCCATCAAGATGCCGTCACCTGTGTCGTACTTTTCTGCCTGCGCCGCAGGAATCACATCCAGATGCTCGCAATACTCATGACGCATCTGAGGGTTGTTCGCGTAGCCTCCGGTGCACAGGATTACGCCACGCTCTGCGTTCACCCGAACGTATTCTCCCGTCTCTCGTTGGCCTATGGCGCCCGTGACGGCTCCGTTTTCGCTTGTTACCAGTTGGACAGCGGGCGTTTTGTCCAAAACATTTATGTCAGCGCCGTCTGCAAGGGCATCTTCGAGAAGCGCGGTGTTTACCATCTGGGTGGGTTGGTTTCCACTCATAGAGGCGCCCATGGGCACATGGGCCGTAAGGTAGTACTCGTTGAACTTGTTGTCATCATCGGCTTGGGCGGCGTTGGGTCCAAACAGTGCGACCTCGCCAAGCACGGGACCCACATCTTCGTGGGCGTTTGCTTTCGGAATCCACCAGTTCGCAATCTCTTCGCCATAGCGCACCCAGTTACGCCAAAGCTTGGTGTCGCCGCGGTTGCAATTAAGACCGCGCTGCACGTCGTTGACTATCTGCCATGCGTCGAAGTTGTGGCCGTCCGCATCCAGCACAGTCGACTTTGGCCACGAAGATGCAGTTCCGTTACAATACACCCCCTCGCCTTTCTGCAGCACAACAACTCTCGCCCCCTCCTCAGCAGCTGTAAGAGCGGCAAACGTGCCGGCATTGCCCAACCCCACCACTACCACATCCGCGTCAATAATCTCGGAAATTTGGTCTGCCGGGATGGGGTCAGGAGCAGCCTTGTAATCATCTCCAGATACTGCAAGATTGCTGTTTCCGGTAGCCGACGCATCCATTGACTCTGACTTTGAAGTGGCGGTATCAGCAGGAGAGCAGCCAGCCACGAACGCTGCAGCAGCTCCTGCGCCTAACAGCCCAGCGCTCTTCATGAAATCTCGACGTGAAACATTCATCTTATTCCCCTTTCCTGAACATCGAGCGCCCCTTCGGCGCCGACAAAAGGAATAGTGGGGAAAGGATCGGGCAAATTCATCAACCGAAACTTTGTATTATGCGAAGCAAATGCCAACATAATACAATTCGGATGAGGAAGGATCAGGGCAAGGGGTAGCGTTCAGTTTCGTTTTTCGAAAACCGATCCGCTGTCGGACGGCGCGCAATACTCCAGTGGAGCGGAGAACTGCTCGACAAGGTCAAGGAACTCTTGCCGACTATGCACTCCGAGTTTTTGGTAAATATGCGCCACGTGTGTCCGGGCCGTCCCCTCGGCGATACTGAGTTTTTCTTGTATGTAAGGAAGGCTGCGACCTTGTGAGAGAAGTAGAGCGATCTCGCGCTCTCGCGGAGTAAGGTCGTATTTGGCCCCTAAGTGCTCTGCAAGCGCATCGATGTTGTGCTTGTGAGATACGTTGTGCATCATGGAGGGATCCAGAGGAGCCGCAGAAGGCCTTTCTGCGAAGAGCGTTTTCTGCAGGGCCGCCTCAGCTGGAATGAGCAGGAAGAGGACGACGAGCACCAACGTCAAAACAATGACAAGCACCATATCGGTAGACAGCCCTTCGCTCAGCACGGGGAGCGCGACGCTGCAGAGCAAGCACCCGACAACGCTCATTCCCTCCAAAAGGGCGTAGAAAAGATTGAACGGCCTATAGACCGGTATGCGTTCATGCTGGGCATAGACGGCGGAATAAGACACGATAAGGATCTCGAGCACCACCATACTGCCGTTTACAACGAAAATCGTTGCGAAATAGGGTATTTCGCGAAATAGGCAAGGGACCACGAGCGCCACACATGTTGCCCCGAGCATAAGTCGGCTAAATGAATTGCTTGCGATGTTGCGACCGCGAGCAGCCGAGACTGCGGCAAAAAGCAGGAACATGCCCGAGAACGCAGCCATGCCGGCATTTTGCCAATCCATACGTGCAGTTTCGGCTCCGATGGCATCGGCAAATAAAGTGGCGAAGCCCTTGGACAGCGGAACGAGAGTTCCCACAAATCCGAACGCCGATACGCCAATTACGAGGGAGATCATATAGCGTTTTCCGAAACCGCGTTCAATCTCCGCCTCGCAAGCGAGCTCCTCCCCGGAGAAGGCTTCCATGCGCTTTCCGGAAGACATTCCATCAGCCCACAGCACAAGAAGACCTGCTATGCAGGGCAGCGATGCGACGGTCGCGATGCGCGTTGTTGGGGGAAAGAAAGAGCAGCCGAAGTAGACAAAAGCAGCCACAAGAAAACCGAGCGCCACCAAAGCAGGAAAGCAGGAAGATTTTTTCCTAGGAAACCCCTCGATCCACTTGGAAGTAAACAGCACAGATCCGCCACCGCACGCAGCAGCAGAGAGAAGGGTCATCGGAACGTGCAAAGCGCCCTCGTCGCCCAATGAGGTTAAACACAGTGATCCGCCCATGAGCAAAGCGCAAGCGAGTGTAACGCATTTGCCGGTATTGAAAAATCGAGCAGTTCGTTTTCCTGTAAAAACGCAAGCCAATCCCAATCGCAATAGCGAGGAGAAAGCCAATAGCCAAAAGGAAGGGGCACCGAATTGCCCGATGCCAAAATTGGGACTATCCGAAAGCAGGGGAAGCCCCATTGCAAAGCCTCCCCATGCCCAATATACGCCATAGGCGAAAGAATATATGAGGGAAGCCCATCTTTCAGAAAGATTGTTTGCCGGCATGCTCATACGGAAAGTATACATAAAGAAAGAGCGGTTGGAGGAGGGGAGGAGGTGCGTTGGGCCGGTAGACGCACCTCCCGAGTTTGAGCAAACGCTTAGAAGCTTTTCGCACCTATCGCAACGAAGGCGAGCTTAACGCAACGGCATGCGCCGGCACCTCGATCCGTTCTGGGCGGCGAGATCGCAGGCCGTACCACACGTGCTACTCGTGACAGGTGTAGCACTCGTACACTCCGGAATGGTGGCATGTCGTGCAGTACTCCGAAGCGCTTTGCTCGGCGTCCTTGCCACTGTGCATATCATGGCACGACGAGCAGGTCACACCCTCGTGCTCGCTGTTCGCAGGAAGCTGATGCGGGTTGACCACCTTTCCTGCGGCATCCGTCAACGCATCGCTTGCGGATGTTTGCTGGGAGAGCGCTTCCCACGATTCATGACACGCCAGACACGCCTCTTCGCTTACCTGGGTTTGCCTCAAGCCTCGCACTTGAGCCGCCTTGTCGGCAGTCGCATCGGCATGCGCTTCAGCGAGAATCGATTCGTCTTCATGGCAATCGGTGCACGCCAAGGCGCCATGGGCGCCTACGGACCCAGACGCTTCGGCCATAGACAGGTCCTCCTTGGCGTGACATGTCCCACAGTCGGATTCAACAGACCAATCGATCGAAACGCCCGCAGTCCCAGCCCCGTCGCCAAGCGCCGTGTCAGAAGCGGGATTCGAGGCATTGGGCGCACAGCCCGACACCGCGCACGCCGCGACCACGGCTACAGCCGCGGCGAATACGCTTGCTTTCTCGCAAATCTTGTTCATAGCCAATTCTTTCCTCCGCAAACGCAAAAGCGAACACGGTCGGCCGAACCGCAACCGCAGGACGACCGACCCGAACATGCAAGTTCGCCCTATGCCAATTTCGGCTCGGCAGCCGCATTCTGGCCGGCGATGCGGCCGAACGTGATATGGAACCCTATCTTTCCGCCGCCACGCCATTTTCCAAACCAACTTCCGACACATTCGCCCGAAGCGTACAAATGGGGGATGACGGCCAGCGTCGTCTCGTCAACGAAAGCGTTTTCCTGCTCGGAAGCGGCCTTCACCACCTGGCAGCGCTCGTTCACGCGAATTCCGCCAAAGGTGTTGTGGGCAAAAAGCCCGGCACGCACGGCGTAGAAGGGAGCCTCTGCAACAGGGGCGGTCATGCCCTCCTTGGCGAAATCCTCATCCACGCCGGACGCCACGAAGGCGTTGTAGCTTTCCACGGTGGCGGCAAGACCGGACGCGGGCACGCCCATCTTCTCCGCAATCTCCTCGATAGTGCTTCCCACTGCCACGTAATCCTGGTCGAGATGAGGTTTTTCCTCCGTCTTCACGGTCTCCAAAACGCTCACATCAATTCCGTTGGCCGCCGCTGCCGCAGAATCGAACACCGCCCAGACAGCGCGCGGACGATCGGGCAGGTTCAGGACGTGATCGTGGAAGCTGGTGGAGTCGGCCTTCACCGTGCGCTCATCGACGAAACGCTTTCCGTTGCCATCAACTACAACTATGTCCTCCCAGCTCTTGATCGTGATTCCGTTGTTCACGTCGGGAACGCTCTCTATATCGGCCGGTTCCCAATAAGGATAGTGGCTCGTTCCCCAGTACAACGCGTACGCGCCGATGAACGACATGCCCGTCAGCATGCCGCCCGCCCGCTCAACGACCGGCAGCATCTCGCCCATCGTCTTCACGTAGGGCTCGCCGCTGGTTATGTAATCCTCGTCGTAGCGCGGATCGTACGCCTGGCGAAGGGCAAGATTCCCCTTCCAGCCACCGCTCGCCAAAACAACCGCGTTGTTGGCCTTGTAGTTGACGGTCTTGCCGTCCTTCTCCACGACAAGCCCGATCACGTTGCCGGCATCGTCCATAACAAGATCGCTGGCAAAGGTTTCCAGAAGCGTCTCCACGCCCAGTTCGGATGCGCGCTCATTGATGACATACCAAAACGAGATGCCCGTTGCGCCAGGATAGTTGCCGGGGGCCGCGCTGTACATGCGCTCTTTTCCCAGCTCCTGCGCCGTTACGTTTGCGAAGTTGAGCCCCAAGCCCTCCAGAAAGTCGGCCGTGTCCTGACAGTGATCGACAAACGTGCGCAAGATTTCGGGAACCCCGCGGTAGCCGCCCATTTTATACAAATCGTCGAAGAAGATGTCTGGCGAATCCTCCACGTCGGGGGCTTTCTCCAGCTGAAAGCGCGTCCCTCCCCCCAGCTGGCAGCCGCCTCCGCACATAATGGAATTGCCGCCCGGCTGCTTTTCCTTCTCGATGACCAGCACGCGCAAGCCCGCTTCGGCAGCTTCGACGGCGGCCGCCATGCCCGAATAGCCAGATCCCACGATCAGCACGTCAGCTTCCCTGTCCCACTCGGTCGAAGACGCCTGCGCCCCGTCTTTCGATGCTGCCGTCGTCGACGTGCAGCCCAGCCCCGCAACGCCAGCCGCCGCCGTCAGTCCAGCCGCTATGGCCGCACCACCTTTGAGAAACGACCGACGCGATACCGCTTGCACATCCTTCTCTTCCATGCTTTCCCCTTCCTTAGCCTCTCGGCACCTGAAACCGTCTTCAGGTTGCCGTGACAACGTATCCCGCATCGAGAGACGGACGCAATCGCACGTTTCGGTTAACGCGGGGGCGCCAACTAGGCCAAAAAGGCTATTACACGAAAGGGTTAGCTATTCATCTGGGTAAACGCCGAATCGTCCGCTTCGCTTGCTTGTTCCAGGAACGTGATGAGCTCGTCACGATGGTGCACATCCAGCTTCTCGTACACCTTCGCCGCGTGAGCTTTTACCGTGTTCTCGGCAATTCCCAACTGCTCGGCGGCGAACGCGCTGGAGCGACCTTTCGCCAACAGCAGCATGACCTCGACCTGCCTTGGCGTCAGGCCCCGTTTTTCGCCCAGCTTGCGCCATGCGACATCGATGCTGCTGCTCGGTTGCCTTTGCGGCGCATCCTGCGGGGCCGTCTTGCGCACGATGCAGTAGAACAAGGCCACGAGCACAAGACCGATGCCGAGGCCCGAGGGGTGCAGGTCGCGCACCGCCCCCGCGAAAAAGCCCCCGACGCTATGGCCGAGAAAGAACGCCGCAAACCCAAGGCACAACGCTGCATGCGGGCGCGCAGACCCTCCGGCTGCAAGCGGAACCGCCAGCAAAACGAGAAAGTACCCCAGCCGGGCAATGCTAAGGAACACGACCGTTTCCGACTGAGGGACAGGCTCGCGACCAGACGCAACGGCAACGGCAAGAAGCAGCAGCAACGCGACCAAGGTCCAATCAAGGCTCCACAACGCCTCTCCATGAACTACATGGGAAAGGATGACGCCGCAGGCAAACAGCGCCGATACGACGAACGCCGCAGCGGCCATGCCCATATCCGCAGTAAAGTCGATCGACCACGGAACAAAAAACGACGCACGCACGAACTGGCTGAGGGCGCCAACCAAAAACACCGCAACCACAAAGCCTGCGGAAAAAGAGGAGGAACCGCGCGTCAAAGGACCCCGACCGTCGCTTCCCGCTGCGGGAAGGCGAATTGCGTACACAGACATGGCCACGAGGCAGACGGTGCAGATAGAAAAACCGGCCAGCCTTCCCCACGATGCCGCAAGACACAAAAGCATCCCCGTGACCAGGGACGCAACGACGAATGCCGCAACGCGCGAACGAGGGGTTGCCTTAAGAGCAAGCACCGATTCGCCCCACAAGAGCACAAAGACCGACATTCCAAAGCCGGCCAATAGGACAGCCCCGTAGGAAAGCAGCGGCGAAAAAGTCACCGCGAGCTGCGCCCAGAAAAAGGCAGTGCATGCGAAAAGAGAGCATGACGCGCACATGACAAACGCCCTCCGATGACGCCGCACCGCGCCAACGGACGGGAGCTGGTAAAGAGCAAGCAGCGTTGCGCACACCATCGCGACAGGCGCGAATAGAGAGGACGCAGTAGATCCGTCAAACGACACAGCGGCGTGCCTCGTGAAGAAGGAGACCCAAAACGTATACAAGCCTATAACCGTTCCCAGCAGCAGCGCCTGTAGCCGCAGGGCGAATCCCGCCGGCGATGAGCGCGCCATCACAGCCCCTTCGACAAATTGGACTCCAAGCTTGATGCTTGCCTCTTGGCGATGGACATCCCCAGATCGTAGGCGTCATCCAGCCATCCCTTGCCTTCAAGGTCCTCGCGAGACTGGCAGCCGTTCGCGTACAGGCCTCCGCAATCGCGCCAACCGAGATAGCGAGCGCTCGTGGCAACCGTCGCCCTTACGCCGTCGAATATCCAATCGGCGGGACTTGCCCCCACGACCACCGTGTAGAGAAGCTTGCCCCGACCGCGAACGAGATCGTCGATGCCGTGTATGCGGTCGATAGCGCATTTCAACTGCGCGGAAAAGGCGTGATAGTAAACGGGCGACGCCCACACCACCGCGTCGGCGGTGGCAAGCGCTTCGTAGATCCGAGCCATGTCGTCCTCGATGACGCAGGGCCTGGCTCCGCATCCGCACGCATCGCACCCCCTGCAGGGACGGATGTCCATCTGTCCCACGTTGAAGCGCACCACCTCGCATCCGGCATCTCGCGCGCCTTCCTGCACCTTGTCTGCAAGAGCCGCAGTGGCGCCTCGCCTGTGAGGGCTTCCCGTCAATATGGTCACTTTCATGCGTCCCTCGCTCCTTTCTTCGAATTGCCGTGCCATCATTCGAACATTTGAGGATAATGAGGACAAGTACGATATTTCACTACCTGTACACTACTTTGGGAGTGCGATAACTATGGAAAAGGAATCCGAAGCTAAACGCAGGTTCGCAGTCGACGGCATCAGGAACACGGGGTTCTTCTACACGAAGACGCTCTTGGAAGGCAAGTACAAGCTGCCGATACTCTACTGCCTGCAGCTAGACGGCCCCACAAGATACAACGAGCTCCTACGCCGCATGGAGACAGCCACCAACCGCTCGCTCACGCGCGCGTTGAAGGAGCTTGAAGCCGATGGGCTCGTTTCGAGGAAGGACTACGGAGAGATACCGCCCCGCGTTGAGTACAGCCTGTCCGAGCGAGGTCGCACGCTCGAGCCTGTGCTGGATGCCTTCTGCAACTGGGGGCAGGATCACCGAGACGACTGACAAAGGAGACGAAGGAGGTGCGTCCGCATGGGCGCAAACGATGCGGGCATGCAACGGGCGTGCGCGGAAGGCCCTTCCGTGCACGCCCCCAACCCCAACCAAGAGGAGGCGTTTCCGCTCTTGGTGCTCGATGTGCGCAACGGCGTGAACAACCCGCCTCGACTGGGGTTCAAAAGAATGCACTGGCACAGCGACCTGCAATTCATCGTGGTGTCAAAGGGCTTGGCGAACATCGACTGCGCGGGCCGCCACTTCAATTGCGCGAAAGGCTGCGGGGCGTTTTTCAACTCGAACGTGCCCCACCGAATCATGAGCGACGCCAAAACCGAGTACATGAGCTTCATTTTCCCCGAGAAGCTGCTCGGATTCTTCCAAGGCAGCGAGATGGCGGCTTTCGGCGTGAGTCCCTTCGTGGGCCCCCACGCGCAATCGACGGCCCACTTCGACCTTGCCGCCCCCTGGCACCGGGAGGTGCTAAACGAGCTTGTCCGCGCAAGGGCCCTGCTCGCAAGCAAGAAGGCAACCGGGGTCGAACGCTACCGCGCTTGCGCGCATCTGCTGGCCGCATGGTCCGTCTACGTCCTCAACGTCGAGCAGCGCATCCCCACCAAGGCCGAACGCGCAACCAACGAGCGGATGAAAGCCTTCACCCTCTTCATCGACGCCAACTACAACCGCGACATAAGCTTGGAGGACATCGCCAAAGCGGGCAACGTGAGCAAAGCGGAGTGCGCGCGCTGCTTCAAGAAGCTCACGTTGAGGCCGCACACGAAGGGAGAAACGCGAACGATGATTGCCAAGCAGGGCGCAACGATTGACGGAAACGGCGACAAGCTGGCCAATTACCTTACCATGGCAGGGCATATCTGCTCCGACATCAACCAAGGGGCCCTCTCGGCCATCCTGCCGTTTCTTGTGGTGGGCAGCGGGTACACGTACTTCGAGGCCACCATGCTCGTGTTCGCGGCGAACATCGCCTCGGCGGTCATACAGCCGCTGTTCGGATGGCTGGGCGACAAACGCCCCTCGCCCTGGTTCATGGCGCTCGGCGTGTTCTTGGCGGGACTGGGAATGGCCGGCATCGGCTACGCGCAAAGCTATTGGCACGTGGTGGCGTCGGCTACGGCAAGCGGCATCGGCGTGGCCATGTTCCATCCGGAAGGCGGGCGGCTGTCCAACCTCGCAGCGGGCGCGCGCAAAGGCAACGGCATGAGCATTTTCGCCGTGGGCGGCAACATCGGGTTTTTCGTAGGGCCCATCTTGTGCGCCACGTTCCTCACCGCCTTCGGATTGCATGGCACGGCCGTGTTCTTGATTCCGGCCACGGCCTGCTCGGTGGTCCTCCTTTGCTTCAACGGGCGTTTCAAAAGGCTTGGGGTAGCGGCCGAAAAGGCGGGCGGCAGCTCTGGCGCGCGGGAGCGTTGGGACCTTTTCGGGCTGGTCATGGGCATGCTCTCGCTGCGTTCGGTCCTGACCTACGGCCTTATGGCGTTCATTCCGCTGTTTTTGGTGGGCGAGCTGGGGCAAACAGAAGCGCTCGGCTCCGCCGCCCTGTCGGCTTTCGCCATAGCGGGCGCGGCGGCCACGGCTTTGTCGGGCCGCACCGCGGAGAAAACGGGGGCGCTGCGCCTGGCGATCGCCTGCTGCGCGGTTGAGGGCGCGGGCATCGTGGCTTTCGTCCTCAACGACGTGGTGGCGGTTGCGATTGCGATCACGTTGGTTCTGGCCGTGGCGCTCGACCTTTTCTACCCTTCGACGGTGGCGCTTGGCATGGGATATCTGCCCCGCCATTTGGGGATGGCCTCCGGCCTTTCCTACGGCGTGGCGGTGTGCGTGGGCGGCGCGGCGGAGCCTTTGCTGGGATCTGCGGGCGACGCCGCGGGGCTTGTGCCGGTCATGCTGGCGCTTGCCGCCGTCGCCTTTGCCGGAGCCGCGCTGGGCTTGCTGCTCAAGCACCTGCAGGACAAGGCGGCACCCGAACGGAAGGAAACGAAAGGAGCCGCCTGTGCGAAGCCCCAATGAGGAAGGAAACGATGCTATGGTTTACGTGTTGTTCGAGGTGAAAGTGGCCGACGGAAGACAGGAGGACTACCTTGCGCGCGCGGCGAGCCTCAAAGACAGCCTGTCCGCCGCGAAAGGCTTCGTTCGCAGCGAGCGCTTCGAGAGCCTGGCAAGCCCGGGCAAGCTTTTGAGCCTGTCTGTGTGGGAAAGCGAGGATGCCGTGACGGCGTGGCGCAACCACGCCCTGCACCGCCAGTGCCAGCAGGCCGGCCGCGACGGCATCTTCGAGGATTACTCCATCACCGTCCTTTCGGGCCTGCGGCGCAATTACGGCATGAGGCCTCGCGCCCAAGCGCCGCGCGACTCCAACGACTGCTTCAGGTTCACGGGAGCCGCTTCAACGCTTGGCCCCGAACAGCACGCCCTCCTGTTCGCGGAGCTGTGCGCGGCCGTCGAGCGGGCTGATCGCGAAGGAAGCGGCGCGTTTCTCGCAAAGGCGACGCGGGCCTACGCGGAAAGCCGCGCCGCGCGCATGCGGGCCCGGGCCGAGTCCGACGGAATGCCGCTGAACGCGAAAACCTATCAGTCTTACAGCGAGGTCCCCGTTCCTTTGGAGGGCTCCCGGAAGACGGTCGAGGACAAGCCTTCGGGCGTGGAGATCACCACCCACGCCTGCCCCTGGTACGACGCCTGGAAAAAGGCCGGTTTGCTGAGGTACGGAAGCGTGTTCTGCGCCCACTTCGACGCGGCCCTCGCCGGCTCCTTCGGCGTGCGCATGGAGGTTTTGCGCACGCTTGCGCAAGGGGCGGATTGCTGCACGTTCCTGTTCCCCGGCGTTCGTTTCACCGAAACGGACTTCTCAGACATCGCCGCGAAGAACGCCGAGCTTCAGGGAAGCGCCGCCATGCCCTTCGATTACCACGCGGCGCACCTGCTGCATGCGTTCAGGCGCAGCATAGAGGAGGCTTACGGCGCCGACGAGTGCGCCTCGATCATCGCCTCGGCCATGCAGGGGTTCGAAGATCGCTGCGGCGCCGAGACGGCGGGCAGGATCGTCGAACTTGAAGCGAAAACCCGCTGGTAGGACGGTGAAAGACAGACCATGGCCTTTTTCACGGAATACGAAACGGGGCTCATAGGCAAATTGACGCTGGCAAGCGACGGCGAGAACATCATCGGCTGTTGGTTCGAAAACGACAGGCTGTTCGGCGATACCGTGGACGAGCCGCTTGCGGCCAATGACAAGCTCCCCGTCTTCGAGAAGGCGAAAGCCTGGCTTGACCGGTACTTCAAGGGAGAGAACCCCGACATCGGCGAACTGCCCCTCAAGCCGAACGGCACAGAGTTCAGGCACCTCGTGTGGGACAAGCTGAAGGCCATCCCCTACGGAACCACGACCACCTACGGCGAGATAGCGCGGCAGCTTGAGCTCCAGACAGGACGGCGCGTGTCGAGCCAAGCGGTCGGCGGCGCGGTGGGGCACAACCCCCTTTGCGTCATCGTGCCCTGCCATAGGGTGATGGGAGCCAAAGGGAACTTGACCGGCTTCAGCGGAGGCATCGACACGAAGGTGAAGCTGCTGGAGCACGAGCATGTCAACATGGCAACCTTTTTCCGGCCGGAGAAAGGCACCGCCCTTTGACCTTTGACCAAAGCTGGCGGCCGACGCCTTTCGCGCCCGCCGCCAGCTCCGTCCCGCGCGCATCAACGGCGACCCCAAGATGGGCACGTAGCGGCGCAACCGCGCGGAAGGATTGCCGGTGCAACCTCTGACCACGGGCGCATTGCCGCAGCGTCGTTGGCAGATGCTTTGGACGCATCCAGGACGACCATCTCTTTAACCCCAAAACCCTAATCTCTCTAACTCTAAAACCCTATCTATAACAAGACTCTTGCATGGAAAGACGGCGACAAAACCAATCCGAACCGGCATTGGCGAATTGTCAGGCAAGGTTGGCAAAGAGCCTATCTCAGACTGCGGCCCGTCGGCTCCAAAGAAACTAAAATGTGTTGCAAAAGTATTGTTTTTCGATACAATTGAAACATGACTAGAAACAGCTACACCTCCATGATGGGCGAGCTTTCGGCTTCGGAAAGGGTTTTCACCACCGCTCAGGCCGAGCGTCTCGGCATCCCCCGCAACGTGATCGCCAAAGCGTGCGAAGCGGGAAGGCTGGTGCGCATCGTCCATGGAGCGTACCGGATGGCCGGGGTGCCAGCATCGCAGCTCGATGACCTGGCAGCCCTCTGGAAGCTCACCGATCCTTCGAAGATGACGCACGAGCGGATGCGGACCGGCACATGGGACGGCATCGCTGTTGCGGGAAGCACAGCCGCGTCCATCCTCGGAATCGGGGACTTCCACCTTTCGCCCTACCGCATCCTCTCTCCGAGGCGCATCAACTCCCGTAACGCCGAGTCCAGGTTCGGCGTGCGCGACGTATCACGCGACGATGTGTCCTTTGTTGAAGGCGTGCCCGTGACGAAAATCGAGCGCACTCTTGTGGACCTCGTCTTGGACGGCGAGGATCCTTCGCTCGTGGAAAACGCGCTTGCCGATGCCCGAACGAAGGGGTTCGACAGGGGGAGACTTGAGCGTCTTGCAGCGGAAACGAAGGCTTCTGCCAAAGAGAGAAAGACGATGGAGCGAATCTTCAACAAGGAGGCATGATGGCGTACAAAACCCCCGCAGCGCTGGAAATGGCGGTGAAAGCCGCTGCGAAGGCTTCGCTTCTTGATACCGGGCGGGCCGTTTCCGGCTTCTATTTTCACAGGCTATTGTCGCTTGGCTCTGAAGGTTGGCTTCCCGATCTCGCTGGGCCCGGATGCGGGCGGTTCCGGCAAACCGGACGCCCCTTCCCCATTTGAACAGCGTTTTACACGGGCTTTACGCAGGCTTTACATACGGTTGCTAGACTGGATGGGATGCAATGGGAAGAGCGGCGTTCGACAGGCCAAGCGAGTCGGCGTCGCTCTTCTGGCGCGTACAGGCACGAGCGGGCGACCGCAGGAAGGCACGTCGGACAGCATGGACATCGCAACTCTCATCGTGGTGGGCATGGTGATAGCCACCGCGCTCGTCTTCGACTTCACGAACGGGTTTCACGACACGGCCAACGCCATGGCAACCTCCATTGCCACCGGCGCCCTGAAGCCGAAGACCGCGGTGCTGGCGGCCGGAGCGCTCAACCTTGTGGGGGCGTTCCTTTCCACCGAGGTGGCCAAGACCATATCGGGGGGCATCATCAACGAGGCCCAAGTGAGCATAGGGCCCGAGTTCATCTTCGCCGGCTTGGTGGGCGCCATCGTATGGAACCTGCTCACGTGGCTGGTGGGCTTGCCGTCCAGCTCCTCGCATGCGCTGTTCGGCGGCTTGGTGGGCGCCGTCATCGTGGGCGCGGGCGTGGAGGGCGTGAACTTCGCCGCCGTGCTCACCAAGGTGCTCATTCCGGCGCTCGTGTCGCCGGTGGTGGCCGGCCTGGCCGCGTTCTGCGCGGTGCGACTCATCTTCCGCATTGTGCGCGCAATGGGAGAGGGTCGGGTGGAGACGGACTTCCGCCACGGCCAAACCGTGACGGCGTGCCTGGTGGCGCTTTCGCACGGCACCAACGACGCGCAGAAGACCATGGGAATCATCACGCTGACGCTGATCGCCGTCGGCCTGCAGCCCTCGGGCAGCGGTCCGGAGCTGTGGGTGGTGGCCGTGTGCGGCTTCGCCATTGCGCTGGGCACCTGCATGGGAGGCTGGCGCGTCATCCGCACGCTGGGCAAGGGACTCACCGAGATCAGCACGCCGCAGGGCTTCGCCGCAGAGGCCAGCTCGGCCGCGACTATCCTCGTGTCGTCGCATCTGGGCTTCGCGCTGTCCACCACGCAGGTGTGCTCCGGCTCCATCATCGGGTCGGGCCTGGGTAAGAAGGGCGGCCAGGTCAGCTGGAACGTGGCGGGCCGCATGCTGGTCGCATGGCTGGTGACCTTCCCCGCCGCCGGCGTTGTGGGGGCGCTTGCGTGCGCGTTGGCGAAGACCGGCCTGTGGGGCACCATCGCGGTGGGCGTGCTGGCCGTGCTCGCCGCCTTCATCATTGTCCGGCTGTCGCACCGCAACCCTGTGAACTCGGCGAACGTGAACGAGAGCGGCGAGGTCAAAGTCAACGCGTCCTCCGTTGCGCCGCAGGCTGCGTAAGGAGGGGCCTTCATGATACTGGAAGAGATGATGAGCTTCGCAACCGTGCTGGTGGTGGCCGTGGGCGTGGCCTGCGCCATCAGCGCCCTGTACGCGTCGGGCATACGGCTGTGGGCGAAGGGCGTGGAAACAGGCGAGGCCGACAACGACACGAACCTCATCCCCCGCCTGTTGGGCGGCGTGTGCTTCGCCGCATGCGTGGCCATTGTGCTGTTCGCGCTGTGGCTTATGATCCCGCTGTTTCATTAGAGCGCGCCGGCGCGCGATGAGGGGCGGTGGCGGGCTGGCGGGTTGGACGCGGGTTGGTCGCCCCGCAAGCTGGACGCGGGCTTGCTGCAGATTGGTTGCGCCTGTGGGTTGGACGCGAGCCTACCGCAAGCTGGACGCGGGCTGGCTGCATTCGCCGTTAGACCAGCGTTGACGCAGATCCCGCCGGCGGCGGTCCGGCCCCGCCAACCGGCGGACGACCAGCCCGTGCCAGCGATGGCGTTTCGCATGCTCTTCGGGTTTCGGCGGGCTTCGCTTCGCAAAAGTACGCGAAAATTTCCTCTGGGGGGTGCGGACGTTTTTCCGGACGGCCTAGGCGGCCAGCCCCAGCCGCCTCCTGCGGCCGGCTATCGTATCGTACACCTTGCGCCCTCCCTCGTCGAACGCCTTCAGCCTCCCCTCCCGGTACCAGCGG
>DXCU01000086.1 GCA_019115845.1 Candidatus Rubneribacter avistercoris
ATGCGCCTCCTGGCCAGCCACTACGGCCTGGTGTGCTTGCAGCACGAGAAGCCCTTCGAGGGCATCAACGGCTCGGGCAAGCACAACAACTGGTCGCTTTCCGCCGGCAAGACCAACCTGCTGGAGCCGGGAGAGAGCCCCATGGACAACCTGCGCTTCCTCGTGTTCTTGACGGCGGTGGTGCAGGCGGTTGACGATTACCAGGAGCTTTTGCGCATGTCGGTGGCCTCGGCGGGCAACGACCACCGTCTGGGCGCGAACGAGGCGCCGCCGGCCATCATCTCCATGTTCTTGGGCGACGAGCTGGGGGCCATCGTGGACGCGCTTGTGGACGAGCACGAGTACGCCAGCGCCGAGAAGGTGGCCATGGATTTGGGCGTGGCCGTGCTGCCGAGCTTCCTCAAGGACAACACGGATCGCAACCGCACCTCGCCGTTCGCGTTCACGGGCAACAAGTTCGAGTTCCGCATGCCGGGGTCGAACGTGAACCTGTCTGACTGCAACATGGTGCTCAACACCGCCATGGCCAAAAGCCTCAAGGACTTCGCTGACGCCCTCGACGGCGTGCCGGAGGGCGAGTTCGAGGCGGCCGCCATCGCGTATGTGCGCGATACGCTGAGGGCGCATCGCCGCATCATCTTCAACGGCAACGGCTACTCAGACGAATGGCAGGAGGAGGCCGCCCGCCGGGGGCTTGCCAACCACCGCACCACGGCCGACGCGCTGCCGTGCTTCGTGGAGCGCAAGAGCGTGGAGCTGTTCGAGATGTTCGGCGTTCTGAGCGAATCGGAAGCGCAGAGCCGCTACGAGGTGAAGCTGGAGAAGTACAACAAGCTGTTCAACATCGAGGCGCGCACGATGAAGCGCATGGTGCGGCGCACCTACCTGCCCGCGGTGAACGCCTATGCGGCGGAGATCGCCTCCGCGCGGGCGGCCCTTGTGGCGGCGCGTCCGGACGGACCGGTCAGGCAGCAGGAGGCGCTGCTCGACACCTTGCTTGCTGGCATTGACGAAATCGACGTGCAGCTGTGCGCTCTTGACGACGCGCATCGCGGCGTTGAGCAGATAGAGGACCAGCAAAAGCGTGCGGATGCCTACGCTCACGAAGTCATTCCGCTGATGGACAAGCTGCGCGCTGCGGTGGACGCCATGGAGACGGTGACCGACCGCGACCATTGGCCGGTGCCCACCTACAACGACATGCTCTTCTACGTGTAGGCGCCCTGCCAAACGTTTCGCGCTTTGCGCGAGAGGAGCCTCTGCCCCGCGCCCTCCATGGAGAGCGCGGGGCAGTTTGTTAGGCGCAGGAGGCAAACGATGCCGAAGCGGGCGCTGCAGGGTTGTCGCCGGACCCGATGCAGCCGGGTCCGGCCGGACCCGGCATTGTGTTTTGCCGGGATGCCGCCAGGCGCTGCCGAACCCGCTACGGCCTGCTACGGATCCGCCGCGTTTCGCTACATGGTTTCTTTGATGCGGCGGACAGCTTCGGTCAGGCGCTTGTCGGGCGTGGTGAGCGAGATGCGTATATATCCTTCGCCGCCCGGGCCGTAACCGCTGCCAGGGGTGACGATGACATGCGCCTGTTCCAGCAGCTTGGTGGCGAACGACGCGGACGTCTCGCCGTCGGGCACCTTCGCCCACACGTAGATGGTGGCCTTCGGCGCGGCGCACTCAAGCCCGATGCCGCGCAGGGCGTCCACCACGAGGTCGCGGCGGCGCTGGTAGAGCGCGCAGAGGTCGGACACGCAGCGCTGGTCGCCGGAAAGCGCGGCGATGCCCGCCTCCTGCACGGCGGTGAACTGACCCGAGTCCAGGTTGTTCTTCACGGTGCCCAGCGCGCGCACGGCCTGCTCGTTGCCGCAGGCGAACGCGATGCGCCAGCCGGTCATGTTGTAGGACTTCGACAGGCTGAAAAACTCGATGCAGCATTCCTTGGCGTGCGGGCGCTCCAGGATGGAGGGCGCGCGGTAGCCGTCGAAGCAGATGTCGCAGTAGGCGTTGTCGTGCGCGAGCAGAAGATCGTGCTCTTGGCAAAACGCGATGGCGCGGTCGAAGTACTTTTCGGTGGCGCAGGCGCCCGTGGGGTTGTTCGGGTAGCCGAGGAACATGATCTTGGCCTTGGCCAGCACCTCTTCGGGCACGTGGGAGAAGTCGGCCAGGAAGCCGTCCTCCTCGCGCATGGGCATGAAGTAGGTGTTGGCGCTTGCCAGCACGGCGCCACCCGAATACACGGGGTAGCCGATGGAGGGCGCCAGCACGTAGTCGCCGGGATCCAAAAACGCGGTGTGCAGGTGCGCGATGCCCTCCTTGCTGCCGATGAGCGCGAGCACTTCTGCTGCCGGATCCACCTCCACGCCGAAGCGGTTGCGCATCCATGCGGCGGCCGCCTGGCGAAACGCCGTCGAGCCGGCGTAGTCGGGGTATTGGTGGTTCTTCGGATTGCGGATGGCCTCGGCCATGGCGTCCACGATGTGGGTTGGCGTGGGGGTGTCGGGGTCGCCGATGCCCAGCGAGATCACATCGACGCCGCGCGCGGCGAGCGCGTCGCGCTTTTCGTCTATTTGGGCGAACAGGTAGGGGGCCAAATGGTCGAGGCAGGTGGCGGTTCTCATGGGGATGTTTCCTTTCGTGGTTGGGGCCGGGGCTTGCGGCGTGGCGGGCGGGAGGGGCCGGCGGGATCGGCAGGATCGGCGGGGCCTACGGGGCCGACATGCGGCGCCGGCCCGCGGCGTCAGGGCAGCGCGTCTAAGGGGATGCTGCCCGAAAAGCTCTCCTGCGCGGGGCCGGTCATCAGCACGTGCCCGTCGTCGTCCCAGACGATGCGCAGCGTGCCTCCGCGCAAAAGCACGTCGCTTTTGCGCCCCGCGCGCCCGGTCAGGCAGGCCGCCACCGCGGTCGCGCATGCGCCGGTGCCGCACGCCATCGTCTCGCCGCAGCCGCGCTCGAACACGCGCATGGCGATGCCGTCCGGCCCCACTGCGGCGAACTCCACGTTCGTCTTCTCGGGGAAGGCTTCGTGCGTCTCAAAGTACGCGCCGATGCGCTCCACGTCGAATTGGCTCACATCCTCGTTTTCAAGGAAGCAGACGGCGTGGGGGTTTCCCATCGACACGCAGGTGAAGGTGAAGGTTCCCCAGGGGGATGAAAGTTGGAGCGCGCCTGTGTACGGCTCGCCGTCGGGCGAGGTGGCATCAGGTGCGGCGCTCACCGGCACGCAGGCGGGGTTGAGCACGGGTTTTCCCATGTCAACGGTGGCGTAGACGAGCTTGCCCGCGTCGTCTGCCTCAAACGTGATGGGCTTGGGGCCTGCGAGGGTGTCGGCCACCAAGCGGTGCGCGCTCGCCTCTGCCAGGCCGCGATCCACCAGGTACTTCGCAAAGCAGCGCACGCCGTTGCCGCACATCTGCGCCAACGTGCCGTCGGCGTTGATGTAGTGCATGTAGGCTGCGCATTCGGGGCGCGTGGAGGGGCGCACCAAAATGACGCCGTCGGCCCCTATGCCGAAGTGCCGGTCGCAAAGGTGCGCCACCTGGCTTGCGGAAAGCTCGACCTCGCAGGCAAGGTCGTTGATCATGACGAAATCGTTGCCCAGCCCGTGCAGCTTGGCGAATTCGAGGGCTCCCTCCACAGGCTCCTCCTTCCTTTCGACTTTCCCTCCCATGTTAGCGCGCGAAGGGGTGTTCCCGCCCCCGATTTAACAGAGCTTTTACCTCTGCGGGGAAGCGGGCCGCAGGGCTGCGGCGCGCGGGGGGAGGGCAGGGCCGTAGCGCGTGAGGTCGCAGAGCTGCGGCGCGCAGCCGCTGCGGGCAGGGGCCTTGACGGGCGCGGACGGTTGCGCCGCGCGGCCTCGGAAAGCCCCGTCCGGCATCTTGATTTCCGGCAGGCCCCCGTCTATCATGTGCTGGCATGTTTTGGACGGCATCCGGCGAACCGGGAGGAAGCGAGGGAGCGTGAAGAAGGGCCTGCAGACGTTTCCGCACGTCGCAAGCGCGGTTTTCGACGAAGAGCAGACGGACGGCTTCGTGGAGGAGATGCGGTCCATGGCGCTTGGCCTGGTCCTTCAACTGGACGAGGATCCCTCGGGCATGCGCGCGCAGGGGCATGGCGACGCCCTTGCGCCCACCGGGTGCACCTTTCGGCTGGCCCAGCGCTCGGACATCCCGACGATCTGCGACATGCGCTGCGCCCAGTCGGCGGAGTACTGGGAGCTTGCTCCCTCGGCCGACGCGCTGCGCCTGTTCCACGCCGAAACGGAGGCGTACCTGAGCCGCACGCTCAACCGCAGCGTGTTCGTGGGGTTGGTGGAGCGCGGGGGAGAGGCGGTTTCCATGTCGGGTTTGGAGGCCGCCGACCGCATGCCCGTCATCAGCGCGCACGGGGGCGCCCAGCGGGCGGCCACGGTGATCGCCTGCTACACGCCGCCCCAGCACCGCGGGAAGGGCTACATGCGGCGCATGCTGGCGGCTTGGACGAGCATGGCCCCCATGCTGGGCCTCGACACGCTCTACATGGAGACGCACAACCACTCGATGCGCCACCTGGCGCTGGCCGCCGGCTACGAGCACGTCTCGGACAAGTTCCGCCTCTCCCTGCCCGTCCCCGACACGTTCCCCCACGGCGGCGATCCGGGCGCCCGCCCGGTGTCGCTGTAGGCGCGACAGACGGCAGGGGCCGCGCGGCGGACTCAGCCCAGGGGCACGGTTGCGACGGTGCTCACGGGCGCCAGGGGCGATTCAAGCTCCGCCGAGTAGGCCGCCGCTGCCTCCGAAGGGTCCTGTCCGGCCTCGATCGCCGTCATCAGCGACGCCCAGCCCTGCTCGTCGGGGGTGACCAGCCACAGCCCGCCGGCCTCGTCGTCGATGCCGCCGGTGAAGGGGCCCGTCGTGGCGTGCACGGTGATCTGCGTTCCCGACGCCAGCTCCTCGGCCCAGGCCGTCTGCGTCTCCAGCGGCACGTTCGTGGACACGAATCCCTGCAGCGCCGAAAGCAGGGCCCCGGTCTGCGCCGGATCGGAGAAGGCGAGCCTTATCAGGCCCACCATCATTTGCCGGTTGACCGTCTGGCGCATCATGTCCTGCTCAAGCCCGTAGTCGCCGTAGCTCGTCCGGGTGCGGGAGAGCGCCATGGCGCGCCACGGCGTGAGCGTCTGCTCGCCGGCGGCAAACACCTCGTTGGGGTGGTCCTTCGTGTAGAAGCTGTAGTCAAGCGCGTAGGGCAGGTTCACGTCCAGCCCGCCGAAATGCCCGATGATGTTTTGGAACCCGTCGAATCCCACGACCACGTACTGGGTGACCTCCACGCCCGTCACCTCGGACACGGCGGCGCACTGCGCCTCCGGCCCGCTGCTCGTGTACACCTGGTTGAGCTTGTCCGCATGCCCGTCGGCGAACACGTGCTTGGTGTCGCGCGGGACGGTGACGAGGGCGATCTGCCCGCGTTCGAAGTCCAGCCGCATGAGCATCATCAGGTCGGCGTGGCCCGGCGTGTAGTTCTCCCACGCGTCGTCGCCGATGATCAGGATGTACTCGGGCTCGGACGCCGGGCGCTCGGGCTCGGGCGCGTCGCTGACCGCCGCGCCGTCGAACGCCTTCTGCGCCGACGCCTCCTCCTGGGGCTGGGCATCGGACTCGGTTCGGGCTGCCGAGCACGAGCACGAGGCCAACAACGCAACCGCGAGCAGCGCCGCTGCGGCCAGTGCCGCTGCGCGCATCCTCGGCGCGACGGACGTTCTTTTTGCGAGCATGGTGCGCATGGGCGCCGCCTTTCCTCGTCGGTTTCAGGGTTGGGGTGTTCCATGATAGCGCGATACGGCGCGTTTTGGCGGCAAGACGTTGACGAATAGGGCGCTGTTGCCGTTATAATGACTTCTTTGAGATTTCAACGGAAGGAATACGATGGCATCTACCGGCGCGCCCGCACGCTCCTCGTGGTCGGGCAAATGGGCGTTCATCTTGGCCGCAGCCGCCTCGGCGGTGGGATTGGGCAACATGTGGCGCTTCCCGTACCTGGCCGCCAAATACGGCGGCGGGACGTTTCTCATCACCTATCTGGTCCTGGTGTTCACGTTCGGCGTGTCCATGCTGCTGCTGGAGATAGCGCTTGGCCGCAAAACCGGGCAGTCCACCATCGGCGCGTTCAAGCAGTTCGGCAAGAAGTACGCCTTCATCGGCGTGCTCGCCTCCATCGTGCCCTTCATCATCACGCCGTACTACTGCATCATCGGCGGCTGGGTGGCCAAGTACACGGTGGGCTACCTGGTCGATGGCCCCGAGGCGCTGGCGGCAGACGGGTTCTTCACCGGGTTCATCACGGGCGGGGCGGAGAGCTTCTTGTGGATGTTCCTGTTCATGGCCGTGGTGTACGTGGTGGTCTCGCTGGGCGTGAAGGGCGGCATCGAGAAGGCCAATCTGTTCATGATGCCGGCGCTCATCGTCATGGCGGTGGCCATCGCGGCCTACACGCTCACCATGCCCGGCGCGCTCGACGGCGCGCTGTACTACCTGGTGCCCGACTTCTCCAAGTTCTCTCCGGAGCTGGTCATCGGGGCGCTGGGGCAGATGTTCTACAGCCTGTCGCTGGCCATGGGCATCATGGTCACCTACGGATCCTACCTTGACAAGAAGTCCAGCCTCACCTCCAGCGTGGTGCGCATCGGCGGCTTCGACGTGGGCGTGTCGTTCTTGGCCGGCCTCATGATCGTGCCGGCCGCGTTCGTGGCCATGGGCTCGGGCGAGGCGGTGGCGGCCAACTCCGGCCCGTCGCTCATGTTCGTCATCCTGCCCCAGGTGTTCGGCGACATGGGCACGGCGGCCACCGTGGTGGGCTTCCTGTTCTTTTTGCTGGTGCTGTTCGCGGCCCTGACGAGCGCCATCTCGCTCACCGAGACCTGCGTGTCCATCGTTCAGGACGGCGCGGGCTGGTCGCGCAAAAAGTCGCTGTTTGCGGTGGTGGCGGTGGTGACGGTTGCCGGCGCGTTCGTGAACCTGGGGTACAACGGCCTGTCGTTCATCGAGCCTTTGGGCGCGGGCACGTCGCTGCTCGACTTCTTCGACTTCCTGTCGAACTCGGTGATCATGCCCATCGTGGCGCTGCTCACCTGCGTGTTCGTGGGGTGGATCATCAAGCCGAAGGCCATCGTGGACGAGGTGGAGCTTTCCGGACCCTTCCGGGCGTCTGGGTTCTGGACGGTCATGATCAAGTACGTGGCCCCGGTGCTCGTGGTGGTCATCATGGTGGCGTTCGTCGCGCAGACGTTCGGCATCGTCACCTTCTAGCGCAGGCGGCGCGGCGCCTTGCAGGGCGCTTTGGCGGTCTGCTGCGGAGGCGTGTCGTTTGGCCTTGGAGGCGGTCCCTGTGGGCGCTGCGCGCCTGCGGACCGCCCGCGGACGCGCCGGACGCGTCCGTGCCGAGCGCGGCCTCTGCGTGCGCCGCGCGCCCGGGGCCCTCTTCCGCTGCTTCGCATGCGATGCGACCCGCCCGCCCTCGTCGGGGCGGGCGGGTTTTGCTATCATGGTGCGAAACGTTTCGCACCGCTTTGAGAAGGAAGTTCCATGTCGCTTTCCATCGGTATCGTCGGGCTGCCCAACGTGGGCAAGTCCACGCTGTTCACCGCGCTCACCAACAAAGGCGGGCTTGCGGCCAACTATCCGTTCGCCACCATCGAGCCCAACGTGGGCGTGGTGCCCGTGCCCGATTCCCGGCTCGACCGATTGGCCGAGATCGACCATCCGGCGCGCATCGTGCCGGCCACGGTCGAGTTCGTGGATATAGCCGGGCTTGTGGCCGGGGCGTCGCAGGGCGAGGGGCTGGGCAACCAGTTCTTGGCGAACATCCGCGAGACGGACGCCATCTGCGAGGTGGTGCGCTTCTTCGGTGACCCGGACGTGGTGCACGTGGCGGGCCGCGTGGACCCGCAATCCGACGTGGAGACCATCAAGACCGAGCTCATCCTGGCCGACATGGCCACCATAGAAAAGGCGCTGCCTCGCTTGGAGAAGGAGGCCAAGCGCGACAAGGCGGGCGCTGCGAAGGTGGCCGCCGCGCAGAAGGTGCTCGCGGGTCTGAACGAGGGGCATCGTGCGCGCACGCTGAACCTGGACGACGACGAGCGTTCGGCCTTGTACGATCTGCACCTGCTCACGATGAAGCCCATGCTCTACATCGCCAACGTGGACGAGGATCAGCTGGACGCCGACCTGCCCGAGATCGACGGCTGCGCGCCGGTGCCCATCTCCGCGAAGGTGGAGGCCGACCTGGCCGAGCTCGATCCGGCCGAGGCGCGCGAGTACCTGGAGGCCATAGGCCTTGAGGAGAGCGGCTTGGCGCGCCTGGTGCGTGAGGCGTACAAGCTGCTGGGCCTGCAAAGCTACTTCACAAGCGGCGAGACGGAGACGCGCGCTTGGACCATCCCCGTCGGCGCGAAGGCGCCGCAGGCCGCTGGCGTCATCCACACCGATTTCGAGCGCGGCTTCATCAAGGCCGAGACCGCCTCGTTCGCCGACTACTCTGAGCTGGGCGGCGAGAAAGGCTGCCGCGACGCCGGCAAGCTGCGCCAGGAGGGCAAGGAGTACGTGGTGCAAGACGGCGACGTCATGCACTTCAAGTTCAACGTGTAGGGGAGGGGCCGCAGGCTGTGCCGGCGGGCGGCTGGCCGAACGCCGAGCCGGCGGCCGCAGGTTGCGCCCGAACGGCCGCCGGGTATGCTCGAGCGGCCGCTCGAGCGCGCAGCCTGCGGCCGCCAGGTGCGCCCGAACGGCTGCGGCAACGCGGTTCGGGCCGGATCGGGGCAATTGGCCCGATTGTGACCGGGTCAGCGCGGCTCCGGACTGCTTTCCGCCCCTCTTGCGCGCCTCTGCGCTTTCCGACGTTCCCTCTGCGCCCTTTTCATGCCCCTTTTGCGCCTTCCAGCATCCCTCTTGCGTCTCCCGGCGCCCCCTCTTGCATCCCTTCTGCGCCTCCAGGCGTCCGCAACGGTAAGGAATCAGAAACTTTTCGCTATTCTGTTACTGTATCGTATGCGCAATTGGAGAGTGATGCAAAATGCAGGGGGAGGGAGCAATCTTGGAAGAGATGCTATCGTCTGCGGGTTATATCTTGGAGACGGAGCGCCTGATCCTGCGCGAGATGGTGCAGGGCGACCTCCCCGCGCTCTGCGCCATGCTGCAGGATCCGGAGGTCATGTACGCCTACGAGGGGCCCTTCTCGGACGCGGAGGCGCAGGCGTGGCTCGACGGGCAGCGGACGCGCTACCGTGAGGACGGCGCTTCCTCCTTGACCTAGAGCCGGCTCCAGGGGCTATGATGCGGCGGCAGGCCGGGAGGGATCGAGAGAGAGGAGGCGCCCATGACCGTGGAAACAGGTTTCGGGCAGGAGGTGGGGGTTGAGCCGCTGGGGGAGTTCTTCGCCCGCACGCCGCGGCTGGCGGTGGCGTTCTCGGGCGGGTGCGACTCGTCGTACCTGCTTGCGGCCGCCGTGCGAGCAGGTTGCGAGGTGCGGGCCTACGGGGTGCGTACGGCGTTTCAACCCTCGTTCGAAACGCAGGACGCCCTGCGCCTGGCGCGCGAGCTGGGGGCGGACTTTCAACTCATCGACGCCGACGTGCTCTCCCGCGCCGACATCTGCGCCAATCCGCCCGACCGCTGCTATAGGTGCAAGACCTTCATCTTCTCCACCATCCTCGAGCATATGGCCAAAGACGGCTTCGGCGTGCTGGCCGACGGCACCAACGCCACCGACGATCCCGCGAACCGCCCCGGCTTCCGCGCGCTTGCGGAGCTGGGCGTGGTGTCTCCTTTGCGTCGAGCCGGCCTGACCAAGGACGACGTTCGCGCGGCATCGCGCGATTTGGGCCTGTTCACGGCTGGCAAGCCCAGCTTCTCGTGCCTGGCCGTGCACGTGCCCGCCGGCAAGCCCCTCACCGCGGCGTCGCTTGCCCGCGCGGCCCAGGCCCCGGCCGCCCGCGCCGCCGCAGCGGCCCGGCGCGAGAGCGGCTTGGCGTAGGGGAAGGTGTATACTGGCCGATGCCCTGTAACGAACCGGCCCGGACGACCGCCCGAGCGTTCGTCCGCTTTGGAAAGGACCGCCCATGCTTTTGGCGCCGCTCGCGCACGCTGCGCGCACCGACTACGCATCCGACCGATTCAAGAAAGCCTATGCCTTCCTGGAGCGCGAGGACTTGTCCGCGCTGCCGCTCGGCCGCACCGACATCGACGGCGACGAGGTGTTCGCCCTCGTCAGCGAGTACGACACCGCTCCCGCGCCCGATCTGAGGATGGAGGCGCATCGCCGCTACTGCGACATCCACTGCATGGTGTCGGGCGAGGAGCTGATCCAGTACGCCCCGCTCGAGGGCCTTATAGAGATAGGGTCCTTCGACGAGGAGGCGGACGGCGGCAGGTACGGCACGCCCCCGTGGTGCAGCAGCATCGTTCTGCGCGCCGGGCAGCTGGCCGTGTTCGCCCCCGGGGACGCCCACAAGCCGGGCTGCTCGTTCGGCGCGGCGAAGCCGGTGCGCAAGGTGGTCGTGAAGGTGCTGGCCTAGCCGGTCCGGAAAACGGCCGCCTGGTTGCGCGGGCGTCGGGCCCTGGTGGCAGGGCGGGGCCTCTATCGCGCCTCGGCGAGCCTTCGGAGCAGCCCGCGCACCTCCGCGCTGTCCCTGAGGGCGAAGCGCGCGCGGGTGGGGCCGTTCCCCACGTGCACGGTCCACGCCTTCTTGGGCGCCGCGCCGAACATGTCCTCGTCGGTGAGATCGTCCCCGGCGGCCAGAAGGAACCCGAACGCGGGGTCGCGCAGCCATCGCTTGGTCGCGGCCCCCTTGTCCACGCCCTGCGGCCGCATCTCGAGCACCTTGCTCCCTTCCAAAAGCGAGAGCCCCTGCGCGGACGGAAGGTCGTCAAGGGCGTTCTTGGCTTCGATGACGCGCCGTTCCGCCAGCTCCTGGCTGCAGGTGCGGTAGTGCCAGGCGATGGAGAAGTCCTTCTCCTCCAGAAACGATCCGGGGGTCCTGTCCACGAACTCCGCCAAAACGGCGCGCACCTCGTCTTTCCAGGAGGTTTCGAACGGTTTGAGCAGGGTCCAGGAGGGCCGTGCGGCCGCAAGGTGCCTGGCCGCCGCCGGAGGGAGCGCGCGCATCCACGCGCCATGCTCGGCCACCAGGCTGACGGGCAGCCGCCCAAGCCACGCCTCCAGCGTCGATCGCCTGCGTCCGGAAACCACCACCACGTCGTTTTCCTCGCGCTCGCCCAAACGGCGCAGCAGCTCCAGCAGCTCCTCGTCGGGAGAGGCCTGGGCGGGGTCGCCCGTCAAAGGCGCGAGCGTGCCGTCGTAGTCGAGCAAAAGGGCTCGGCGAGGGGCCTTCTTGAACGCCTCGACCAGGCGCGAGGCTGGCTTTGGGCCCAAAAGGCGCGCGCTCAGCCCCGCTTGCCTCCTCTTGACGTCGCGCATCGCGCCCAAAAACTCGCTTGCCCACATCTGCGAGGTGTAGCGCGCAAGGCGGCGCTGCATGGGAGCGTTGCGGCGGCGCTGCTCGCCTTCGGGCATCGTGAGGGCGAGCAGCATGGCGTCGGCCGTCGCGCCCCGGTCGAAGGGGTTCACGAGAACGGCCTCGTGCAGCTCGTAGGCGGCCCCCGCCATCTCGGAGAGCACGAGCACCCCCGTCCCGTCGTCGTGGCAGGCCAGGTACTCCTTGCACACCAGGTTCATGCCGTCGCGCAGCGGGGTGACCAGCATGACGTCGCTGGCGGCGTACAGGCCGATCAACCGGTCGAAGGGCAGCGCGCGGTAATAGTAGTCGACCGGCGTCCAGCCCAAGGTGGCGTGCTTTCCGTTCACCTGCCCCACCAGCTCGTCGATGCGCTTCTTGAGGGCGCGGTAGGAGGGCACGTTCTCGCGCGAGGGAACCGTGACCAACGTCAGCGTCACCCGGCCCTTCCATTCAGGATGGCGGTCGAGGAACGCATCGAAGGCCAGAAGGCGCTCCGGGATGCCCTTGGAGTAGTCGAGCCGCTCCACCGAGAGCATGGTCTTGCAGCCGGCGCGACCCTTTTCGCCGGCGCGCTCCTTCCCTTCGCGGCGGATCCGCAGGTCGTGCGCGGCGTGGCGGAAGCGCTCGTAGTCGATGCCGAGGGGGAACGCGTCGGCGTGCGCGAGGCGCCCGTCCGCCGCGATGGTCCCGCTCGCGTTCTCCACGCCGGCGATGCGCCTGCAGCTTGAGAGAAAATGGCGGACGTAGTCGTAGGCGTGGAACCCTATGAGGTCGGCCCCCAGCATGCCGCGCAGGATCTCCTCGCGCCATGGGGCCATGCGGAACGTCTCGTAATCGGGGAAGGGTATGTGCAGGAAAAACCCGATGGCCGCGTCGGGCAGCGCCTCCCGCAGAAGCGAGGGGAGCAGCATGAGGTGGTAGTCCTGCACCCACACGGCGTCACCGGGCCGCACCTCGGCCAGCACCGCGTCGCGGAAGCGCTCGTTCACGCGGACGTAGGCGGCCCAGTCGTCCTCGTCGAACATGGCGAATTGGGGGAATCCGTGGAACAGCGGCCAGACGGCCGAGTTGGAAAGCCCCTCGTAGTACCGCTCGTAGTCGTTGGGATCCAGGAGCACGCTGCGGCAGGAGCGCGCCGTCAGGGCGTTTTCCAGGCGCTTTTGCTCCCGGCGGGAGGCGCTCTCAAGGCCCTCTGCGCATCCGATCCACAGGTTGCCCTCCCGCTCGTGCAAAGGCCCCAACCCCGTGGCAAGGCCGCCCACGTTGCGCACGGCGCGCAGGCCCCCCTTCCCGTCGTCTTCCATTCGAAGCGGCAGCCGGTTGGACACGATGACGACGCGCCCCTTAGCGTCTGCGCCGGGGGAGGGAGATGCGGCGTTGCGGGGCGCCTTTGCGTTGTCATGCGTCATGGGGTCACCTTCTCTATCGGTGCTCGTCATTGTAGGCGAGAGCCGAGGGGTCTTCGTTTCGCCTGCGGCTCCGTTGCGGCCCCGTAGCATTGCCGTGACCGTTTCGTCCGCCCGCCGCGCGCCTCTTCGGAGCCGACGTTTCGGATGCGTGGCGGTTCTTCGAAGCGACGCGCCCGGCGCCTTTGGGAGCGCCCCGTCGTGGTAAGATTGCACGGAGCACCCAAGCACTGCAAGAAGGACGGACATGCACACCTACGTAGCCCATTACTCCTCGCCGGCGGCCTCGGACGTGCGGGCGAAGGGTTTGTTCGAGTTCGAGAGCGCCTCCCGCGCGGGAACGAAGGGCAACCAGCGCGACGCGCGGCTGAAGATGCTCGAGCTTTACGGGAAGGACGCCGTGTCGTGGAGCATCGTGCGCGTGGAGCGCAAAAAGGCCGCCGCAACGGCGTGCGACGAGCAGTTGGAGATGGATTTTCGCGCCCCGAAGCCCGAGCGCAAGCGGGCGAAGAGGAAGGAATGGTGGTAGCCGTCTTGTCCGACGGCCCGACCCGTTAAGGAGCATCATGAAGAAAAACCAGGTGAAGTACCTGAAAAACCTGTTGGAAACTCCGTCTGCGACCGGCACCGAAACGGCGGTGGCCGCCTTGGTGCGCAAGCGCTTGGCCAACACCGCCGACGAGATAGAGACCGACGTCATGGGTTCGGTCCACGCGCGCCTTTCCGGGCGCGGCGCGGGACCCTGCCTCATGCTTTCGGCCCACATGGACGAGATCGGCCTCATGGTCACCTACATCTCCGACGAGGGGTTCCTCTCCGTCGCCGCCGTGGGCGGCGTGGACGCGGCCATCCTGCCCGGCCTGCGGGTGGACGTGCACGCCTCCAACGCTTTCAAGCCCCTGCGCGGCGTGGTGGGGCGCAAGCCCATCCACCTCATCGACGCCGACGAGCGCAAAAAAGTCACGCCCATCGACCAGCTGGTGATCGACGTGGGCCTGCCCGCCAAGAAGGTGAGGAAGCTCGTCTGCGTGGGCGACGTCGTCACCTTCGGCGTGGGCTTCGAGCGTTTCGGCAAGGGCATGGCCGTCTCGCGCGCCTTCGACGACAAGGCCGGCGTGTGGGTGGCCACGCGCGCGATGGAGGAGCTGGCGCGGGCCGGCCGCGCGCAGGGCGACTTCGTGGTGGCGGCCACGGTGCAGGAGGAGATCGGCGTGCGCGGAGCCACCACGTCCGCCTACGGCGTGCGTCCCGACGTGGCCGTGGCGTTCGACGTGACGCACGCCACCGACTACCCGGGCATCTCCCAGGCGAAGTTCGGCAGGATCGTCTGCGGCCAGGGCCCTGTCATCGCGCGCGGCCCCAATATCAACCCCGAGGTGTTCGAGCGGCTGGTGGCCGCCGCCAAGGCCGAGGGCGTTCCCTACCAGGTGGAGGCCGAACCCGCCGTCACCGGCACCGACGCGCGCGCCATCCAGGTGACGCGCGGCGGCATACCCACGGGGCTTGTGTCCGTGCCGCTTCGCTACATGCACACGCCCACCGAGGTGGTGTGCCTGTCCGACTTGGAGGCCACGGTGCGCTTGCTCGTGCGTTTCGCGCTGGATTTGGGCGAGGGCGCCAGCTTCGTTCCGGGCATGGGCGGCGTGGCGAGCGACGCGCCTGCGGACGCGGAGTAGGGGAGCGCGCCGCCATGGGACGCGAGGCCATCACCATAGCGAAGAACCGCAAGGCGCTGCACGAGTACGAAGTGCTCGAGACGTTGGAGGCGGGCATCGAGCTGACGGGCACCGAAGTGCGCTCGCTGCGCGAGAGCCACTGCCAGCTGACCGACTGCTTCGCCCTTGTGAGGAACGGGGAGGTATGGCTGCACAACGTGCATATCCCGCCGTACTCGCACGGCAACATCGCCAACGTGGACCCCGACCGCAAGCGCAGGCTGCTCCTGCACAAAAAGGAGATCCGCCGCCTGCAGGAGCAGGTCAGGGAGAAGGGCATGGCCCTCGTGCCCCTGAAGATGTATTTCAAGGAGAACGCGCTTGTGAAGGTGGAGCTGGCCGTCGCGCGCGGCAAGAAGCTCTACGACAAGCGCGCCAGCATGGCGGCGCGCGACTCCAAGCGCGAGGTGGAGCGCGCTTTGAAGGAGCGCAGCCGCTAGGACAAGCGGCCGGCGCCGGCCTCGCGCCGCGCGCCGGCTCCGTGGCAGCGAACGGGAGGCCATCATGGACGAGGAGCAGAGGCTCGAGGAGCTGGAAGAGGTCGAGGAATTGGAAGAGGTCGAGGAGCCGGAGGCGTCGGAAGACGACGTCCGGGCAGAGGACGAGGACTACGAGCTGGTGGAGCTTGAGCTTGACGAGGACGACATCGTGCGTTACCTGGAGGACGAGGAAGGCGGCCGCATAGGCTTCGTCCTGTTGGAGGACGGCGAGGAGGTGGAGTACCTCTACGTGGACGAGGACGAGGACGTCGAGCCCGCCGATGGGGGCGCCGGCGACGAGGACGAGTTCGACCTGGGCATCACCAGGGAGGGCGTGGCCGAGACGACAAAGGACATGAACGCCATCTACAAAGACGGCATCGCCGTGGCGGCCGAGCTGAAAGGCGCCTTCGACGACATCAAGGGAGCCCTCGATTTCTCGTCGTTCCTCAAGAAGTAGAACCCGGCGTGTCGGATGCCCCCCCGGGGGGGGGGTACGCTGCGATCACTGAAATCGCTGCGGCGCGACGCTTTGCGGCTCGCTGCAGCCGGGCGGGTTTTGGGCGGGTTTTGGGACGCGAACCGACACGGTTGCTTGACAAACGAGAGCCGTGGAATAGAATGGATTGCCACGGTTTTGAGGGTGCGGAGCCGTGCGCACGTTGACAAGGTGGGGCCTTCGACCCGGCATCCGACGCGATCTTGCGGCGCGGATGCGCCTTGCATGCAAGGGGGCGACTGGTTTCGACATGGTACGTTCGATATGAGGAGCAGGTCGTGGTCTCCTCTCCACGTTAAACAGGGGTACCGTCAATTTAATTGGCAAAGCTAAGACTCAGAGCGCTCCTGCGCTCGCCATGGCTGCTTAATCGCGCCTGGCTGTCGTCCCGGGAACTTCCCCGATTCCGGGTTCGGCATCATTTCAGGGGAATGCGCGCGGGCACGTAGCCGGTATGGCTCGCGCAAAGATCGAACCGGCTGGGAAGGGCGACGTTTGCCGGCGGACCGGCCCCTTCCGAGAACCGACCGTCTGCTAAGCCTGTAGAGCCTGATGGAGAAGGTAGTATGGACCGGAGTTCGATTCTCCGCGCCTCCACCAACTATAATTACGCCGCTTAGAATTGTGAAACACCGGTTCAGGCGGCGTTTTTCATGCCCATTTTCGACGGGGCCAGCGAACCCCCGCAGGCGCTTTCGCGCCCGACTGCCAGCCGGCTGCTCGCCCGGCCGACCGCCCGCCCGACCGCCCGTGCATTCGCCAAACCGCCGGCGGCGGGATCCGCGTCAGCGGTTCGGCCGTATCCGCAAGCTGGAGGTCTGCACAACTTGCGGATTCAATCAAGTGCCAGGTTCAAATTGAAGATGCTGCCCGATTGTTGCAAGGCGACGGCGGCCATATTGCTACAATAGTGCGACGTTCCAACATCGTGGGAGATATGATGAGCGACAAACGAGACAAAGCGGCGCGCGGGCGCCATGCGGCCGGCCCCCGGCGCGCCGAATCCGACAAGCCTATCAAGGTCGCGCCTCCTGCCGCCGTTGCGCCGGTAAACCCCGCTGGGCCCGATGCGGCGTCGTATGGCGCTCCCGGCTCGCCGTACGTTCCCGCCCAGGCGGCGGCTTCCGCGCGTCGCGCGAAGCCTCTGAAGGTCGTTGGCATCGTGCTGGGGGCGATCGTCGCGCTGCTCGCCGTGGCCTATGTTGGCGTGGCGCTGTACTTTTCGGGCCGGTTCATGCCGAACTCCTCCATCGGCGAGGTGGACGTCTCGCTGATGGAGGCCGCAGACGCCGAGCGAGTCCTGGCCGACTCGGTGGCCGATTACCGCCTGTCCGTCTCGGGGCAGGGCTTCTCGCTTCGTCTGACCGCAGCCGACGCGGGGCTGTCCATAGACGAGGCTCGCGTGGTGTCGCGCGCCCTTGCGCAGGTCAACCCCTGGGCATGGCCGCTCGAGCTGCAACGGGATCACGATGCCACCTCCGAGTTGGTGACAACGTTCAACGAGACGGGGCTTGACGAGGCCGTGCGCTCTGCCGTGGCGGCGTTCAACGAAGGGGCCGAGCAGCCCGTCGACGCCTCGGTGGCCTACGACGAGGCGAAAGGCGCGTTCGTCGTGCGGCCCGAGTCCGCAGGCACCGCGCTCGATCCCGACGCCGTCATCGCGGCCGCCGACGAGGCTCTGGCGGCCCTCGCCCCGTCCGCCAAGCTCACTGCGGAGCATCTGCTGAAGCCCGCGGTCCTCTCCACCGACGCCCGTCTCGCGTCCGCCGCCGCGTCCGCCAACACCATGATCAAGGCCGATCTCGCGCTGACGATGGGCGGCGCGGTGGTGGGGGAGGCGAACGCCGACACGGTGTCGCAATGGGTCACGTTCGGCGAGGACGCGACCGCGGCGCTGGACGAAGGGGCCCTGACCGCGTGGGTGGACGGCATCGCGTCGTCTTGCAGCACCGTCGGAAGCTCGCGCACCTACACGCGTCCCGACGGCAAGACGGTGACCGTCGCGGGAGGCTCGTACGGATGGGAGGTTGACCGGGACGCGCTGCTGGCGTTGGTCAAGGAAGCCGTCTCCGCCGGCAGCGTGCAGACGGCGGAGGTCCCCACGACCTCTGCGGGCACGGCGTTCAACGGCGCGGGCGCGCAGGATTGGGGTCCCCGTTACTGCGACATCGACCTGTCCGAGCAGTACGTCCGCTTCTACGACGGCGCAGGCGCGCTTGTGTGGGAGTCCGCATGCGTGACCGGGACGCCGAACGGCTCCCACGACACGCCGCCCGGCGTGTACGTGCTCAACTCGAAAGCGAGTCCTTCGAAGCTGAAGGGAACGAACCTCGACGGCTCCAAGTACGAGTCCACCGTGCAGTACTGGATGCCCTTCGTCGGCAACGTCATCGGGATGCACGACGCGGACTGGCAGGCCGCGTTCGGGGGCACGCGCTACCAAGACGGCTACGGAAGCCACGGGTGCGTGAACCTGCCGCCGGGGGCCGCCGCGCAGCTCTACGGCATCATCCAGACCGGCGACGTGGTGGTGTGCCACTGGTAGGCAGGCGATCGTCCGGCCCCGGGTCCGCCCTCGCCGGGGCGCGCCCGGGGTCGCCTCACACCGCCGTCAGGTCCGCCACCTGCAAAGGGACGATGCGCGCCAGCTCGGAAAGCGGCATGTCCACCTGGCAGCCGATGCGTCCTCCGGAAAACGCGATGCGCTCGAACAACTCCGCCGTCTCGTCGATGGCGGTGGGAAAGAGGCGCTTCATCCCGATGGGCGAGCAGCCTCCGTGCACATATCCGGTGAGCGGCAAAAGCTCCCGCGCGCGCACCATGGCCACGGCCTTCTCGCCTGCGGCCGCAGCCGCCTTCCTGAGGTCAAGCTCGCAGGCGACGGGGATCATGAACACGTAATGCGCGCCTGAGCGCCCCACGGTGACGAGCGTCTTGAACACGCGGTCCTCGTCAAGCCCGAGCAGCTGCGCCACCTCGACGCCCGAAAGCGCTTCGGGGCAGTCGAAGTAGCGCACCTCGAAATCGGCGCGCGCGGCTTCCAGCTCGCGCACGGCGTTCGTCTTGACCTCGCGGGATCGCGCCATGGCCGTCTTGCCCGTCAGCGGATGAAGTTCGTCTTGACCTTGGGCTCCACCTCGGGTGCGGGCGCGCCCTCGGCGGCGCGCAAAAGCCAGGCCAGGTTGCGGCCGAGGACGCGCATGGTGTGCAGCCCCTCCCCGTCCCGGCGCACCTCCTCGACGCTTTGGCCGTGCACCATGGGCCAGTAGGTGGACGAGGCGACCGGCATGCAGTTGATCTGGAAGTACTTGTTCACCTGGTCGATGGCCGGCGTCGTGCCCGCGCGCCGTGCGGAGGCCACGGCCGCCGCGGGCTTGAAGCGCAGGCGCGCCGACGCGGCGAAGAACATCCGGTCGAGCACGGCGAGCAGCGCCCCGTTCGCTCCGGCGTAGAACACCGGCGTGCCCACCACCAGGCCGTCGGCCTCCTCTGCTTTGGCGATGAGGCCGTTGACCGCATCGTCGTCGAACACGCAGCGAGCGTTCCCGCGCTTGGTGCAGCCGCCGCAGCCCAAACAGCCGCGCACAGGATCGCGCCCTATCCAGGCGATCTCCGTTTCCACGCCTTCGGCCCCAAGCGCGCCGGCCACTTCGGAAAGCGCCGTGTGGGTGCAGCGCCTCTCGTTCGGGCTTCCGTTGATGAGCAGGACCTTCATGCTCGCTCCTTTCCCCTTGCGGCCGCCTCGGCCGCCTCTCTCGCCGCAGTTTCCAGCGATCAGATTAGCAGATACCGTGGGCGGGCGCGGTGGTCTGCAAACAACGAACAGGCCCTGCGCTATACTGGGGGCATGGATACGACGCAGACACACCTCGGTTCCGTCGCCGGCGCGGACAACGCGCCCATCGGCGTGTTCGACTCGGGTTTTGGCGGCCTGACGGTGGCGCGCGAGATAGCGAAGGCGCTGCCGGAGGAGTCGCTCGTGTACCTGGGCGACTCGGCGCGCTGCCCCTACGGGCCGCGCTCGCTTGCGGAGGTTGACGGCTTCGTGCAGCAGATCGGCGGCTGGCTGGTCGGGCGCGGCGTGAAGATGATCGTCATCGCGTGCAACACGGCCACGGCGGCCGGGCTTGCCCATGCGCAGCGGACGCTTCCCGTGCCGGTTATCGGGGTGGTGGAGCCGGGCGCGCGCGCGGCCGTCCACGCCACCAGGAACCGGCGCGTGGGCGTCATCGCCACGAAGGCCACGGTGGAGTCGGACGCCTACACGAGGGCCATCCGGCACATAGACGCGGGCATCACGGTGTTCTCCACCGCCACGCCGCGCTTCGTGGAGATAGCCGAGCAGGGCATCCGCATGGCCGAAGGCCCCATAGAGAACTACACCTCGCTTGCCTCGAAGGTCTACATCCGCCCGGCGTTCCAAGAGATCGCCAAGGAGTACCTGGAGCCGCTGCGACGCTGCGACATCGACACGCTCGTCTTGGGTTGCACGCACTTCCCGCTGCTCAAGGCGCTCATCGGCGGGGTGGTGGGGCGCGAGGTGACGCTTATCTCGTCGGCGAAGGAGGCCGCGCGCGACGTGGCCGAGATACTGGGCCGTCGCGGCGCCCTGGCCGAGCGGGGCCGCGCGCCCCGCCACGAGTTCTTCACCACGGGCGCCGACACGGAGGAGTTTCGGGCGTTCGGCAGCCGCGTGCTGCGCCTGCCCATCGCGTCGGTGGAACGCGTCGGCCTTGAGTGATGTGATCGGAAGGAGCGTTTCATGAAGACCGTCGTCATCGCCAGCAACAACGCGCACAAGGCGCGCGAGATAGCCGAGGCGCTCGATTTTCCGGGCTGGGAGTTCCGCACGCTGCGTGATCTGGGGATCGCCTCCGATCCGGCCGAGGACGCCGAGACGTTCGCGGGCAACGCCCGCATCAAGGCGCTCGCCGCTCGCGAGGCGAGCGGCGGGCGCGCCGTGCTCGCCGACGATTCGGGTCTTGAGGTGGACGCGCTCGACGGGGCGCCCGGCGTGCGTTCGGCTCGCTACGCGGGCGAGCCGTGCGATGACGCCGCCAACAACGCCAAGCTGCTCGCCGAGCTCGCGGACGTGCCCGATGCCCGGCGCTCGGCGCGCTTCGTGTGCGCGCTCGCGTTCATCGACGAGGACGGCACGGAGACGACGGCGCGCGGCACCGTGGAGGGCCGCATCGCGCGCGAGGGGCGGGGAAGCCATGGCTTCGGCTACGACCCGCTGTTCTTGCCCGACGCGTTCTCAGGCAGCCGCACGCTCGCCGAGGCGCTGCCCGAGGAGAAGAACGCCGTGTCGCATCGCGGCAACGCCCTGCGCGAGCTTCGGGCGAAACTGGCTTCGCAGCGCTGATCTTTCTGCTATACTGGCTCGTGCCGCATTGTCGTCGGGGTGTGGCGCAGCCTGGTAGCGCGCCTGCTTTGGGAGCAGGATGTCGCAGGTTCGAATCCTGTCACCCCGACCATGAACGCACAAGGCCGGAGGCTCGAAAGCCCCGGCTTTTTCGCTTCGTGGCCGAATCCCGAGGATGGGAGCCGAGCTGCCCAGGGCCCAAGGAGGCGTCGTTCGGCTTGCATGCTGGGACTTCGAGGCTTCCGTCGGCTTCTGCGGTCGTCCGTCCGCTCAGGGGGTGACGGCTCGGCAACCATCGGCCTGCGGGATCCTTCGTCGCGCCGCGCGGCCCTATCATGGGAGGGACCACTCCCGAAAAGCGAAGGACGGCCCCATGAACGACGTGATCCCCACACCCCTTGCGCCCGAGCGCCGCCACGCGCTCCTCGAAGCGCTCCAGGAGCGCTTCGAGCGCCATCCGAAACGGCATCCCGACCTGTCTTGGAGCGATGTGCTCGCAAGGGTGGACGCGCGTCCTGACACGCTCTGTGCGCTCGAGGGCATGGAGGCGAGCGGGGGAGAGCCCGACGTCGTGGGCCGCGATGAGGAGACGGGCGCTATCGTGTTCGTCGACTGCTCGCCCGAAAGCCCCTCGGGCCGGCGGAGCCTGTGCTACGACCATGCGGCGCAAAAGGCGCGGTCGCGGAACCGTCCTCGCGGCAACGTCGTGGACGAGGCCGCCGCGCTTGGCATCGAACTGCTCACGGAGGAGGAGTACCGCGCCCTTCAGACGATGGGCGCGTTCGACGAGCGCACTTCAAGCTGGGTGGCCACGCCTCCCGAAGTGCGCGCTCTTGGCGGCGCGCTGTTCTGCGACCGCCGCTACGGCCGCGTGTTCACGTTCCACAACGGCGCCGAATCGTATTACGCCGCGCGCGGTTTCCGCGGCTCGCTGCGTGTGTGAGCCGGGCGCGTGCGGACGGACCTGGGCACGCGGCGCTTCCCCCGGGGCCTTTTCAGGGGGCTATCGTGGAGACTCTGGGAGATTTCCGCGCGTTGCGGCCGATGTTGCGGTACAATAGCCGACGCCTTGCGCGGGTGTAGTTCAATGGTAGAACCTGAGCCTTCCAAGCTCATGACGCGGGTTCGATTCCCGTCACCCGCTCCATGGAAAGACTCCCGGTTGGATGCCCGCCGCGTCCGGCCGGGTTTTTCGTTTCCGCGTTTTTCCCGCTCGGTCCCTCGCCTTTCGAGCGCCGTCGCGCCCGGTGGCCGCCTCCTGCGGCGGGGCAAGGTCCCAACTCCGCGCCGCCGATGCGTCACGCGCAGTGTTCGCGCAGGTAGGCTATGATGTCATCGGATTCGTACAGCGGCCTTCCGTCGGCGACGAGGCAGGGCACCTGCTTCTTGCCCCCGATGCGGACGAGGTCGTTTTGAATGCCGGGTTGCAGCGTGTCGCGCGTGCCCATCGTGATCTTGTTTTCGTCCATGAAGCGCAGCACTTTCTGACAGTAAGGGCACGATTTCTTGTAATAAAGCGTGTGATTTTCCAGATAGGGCATGCTGGCCCTCCTTTCAGCGGCCTGGGGAACGCGTCGAAACGACGATGTTCGCCCATGGTAGCGCGTTGGAGGCGCCGGAGGCCGTTCGTGAACTAGTTGTTGCCAATCGGTTTCCCGAAGCATAGCTTTCGAAGAGGGGGAAAACGGGCTGGACCGGACACCCCGTAGTTGAAAAGCCCGCAATACTACCTTGCATTGCAGAAATTGAAGAGTATAATGAAAGGTTTTTCTGGTTTGGTGAATCCAAATGGTGCTTTTCAGAAGAAAGGACCCGCCCTTTGGCGCGCCCAGCAGGACTCGAACCTGCAACCGACGGATTAGAAGTCCGTTGCTCTATCCATTGAGCCATGGGCGCGCTTTGCGGGATGCGGATATTATACCGTAAACAAAGCGCGATGCGCAGCGGAGCGCGGCGAGGGGGCCGTGCGGGGCATCGACCGTGCGAAAACAAAGCGTAACTGGGATTTTGACGGAGCGCGCGGCCGAATGCGGGTCCATTCCCCTTCCGGTTTCGGCCGCCGCCTCCTTCGGTTTCGCCGGTGTTGCATAGGAACTGCATCTTTTCCGGATATTATGCATAAAGTCTAATCACCGCCGGGTTCGGCCCCTGTCGCAAAAGTCCCTTTTTTCCTTTGTTCCAAGGGTGCCGTCTCGAAAAATGCTTTATCACGAAAAAGCAAACGTGTGCAAAATATGAAGGAGCGCGTGACGAAAAATGACCGTTCACCGAAAAAGCGTCGAGTAATCCCCGGGGGCCGGTTTTGTTTTGATTTTGTGGTTGCAATTTGGGCTGAACCATGAGATTTTGACGGTGCCGAACGGATGCCTGGTGCGCAACGGGCACCTCCGGGCTCGAACATCTGGAAAATGCATAAAAGGAAAAGGAGGGTTGCTATGGCTGGTGTGAACGTCAAGAGCGAGATCAAGCCCTTGAAAAAAGTTCTTCTCCACCGCCCTGGCCGAGAGCTTCTGAACCTGACGCCGAACACGCTTGAAGAGCTGCTGTTCGACGACATCCCGTTTTTGAAGGTCGCCCAGGAGGAGCACGACGCCTTCGCGCAGGCGCTGCGCGACAACGGCGTGGAGGTCGTGTACCTCGAGAAGCTCATGGCAGAGGTGCTCGACCAGAACCCCGCACTGCGCGAGCAGTTCCTGAAGCAGTTCATCGAAGAGGCCGGTATCCGCACCGAGCGCTACCAGAAGATCATCTTCGACTACCTCAACGACAACTATCCCGACAACTTCGACCTCGTGCTCAAGACGATGGAGGGCATCAACCTCACCGAGCTGCACACGGACAAGTCGAACTCCCTCGTCGACCTCGTCTCCGAGGCGTCCAAGATGGTCGTCGCCCCCATGCCGAACCTCTACTTCACCCGCGACCCGTTCGCGATGATCGGCAACGGCGTGTCCATCAACCACATGTACTCCGAGACGCGCAACCGCGAGACCATCTTCGCCGAGTACATCTTCACGCACCATCCTGACTTCAAGGACGTGCCCCAGTACTACAGCCGCTACAGCGCCTTCCACATCGAGGGCGGCGACATCCTCAACATCAACGACCACGTCCTGGCCATCGGCATCTCCCAGCGCACCGAGCCCGACGCCATCGACGAGATCGCGCACAACATCTTCAACGATCCCACCAGCCCGGTGGACACCATCCTGGCGTTCAACATCCCCAACAACCGCGCCATGATGCACCTGGACACCGTGTTCACGCAGATCGACGTGGACAAGTTCACCATCCATCCCGGCATCATGGGCCCGCTCACCGTGTTCGAGATCACCCCCGAGGGCACGGGCATCAAGGTGCGCGAGACGAGCGGCAAGCTGGAGGACGTCCTTGCGACCTACGTGGGCCGTCCGGTGGAGCTTATCCCCTGCGCCGGCGGCGACCGCATCGCGGCCGAGCGCGAGCAGTGGAACGACGGCTCCAACACGCTGTGCATCGCCCCGGGCACCGTGGTGGTCTACGAGCGCAACGACGTGACCAACGCCCTGCTCAAGGAGAAGGGCATCAACGTCATCGAGATCCCCTCGGCCGAGCTTTCCCGCGGTCGTGGCGGCCCGCGCTGCATGAGCATGCCCATCTGGCGCGAGGACTAGCCCTTACGCGCCGCTTGCTTTTCTTGTCTTTTCCGACGCGGCGTCCCGAGGAAGCGAAGGGGCCGCGCCGAAAAGAGGTGGACGGAAAACTTGGCGCCGTCCATCGTTGCACGTTTTTGTCAGAGACGACGAAAGGAACGAACCATGCCTACTAGCCTGAGCGGTCGCCACTTCCTGAGGCTCCTCGACTTCTCCACCGAGGAGATCGAGTACCTCCTGAAGCTCTCCCGCGACTTCAAGAACCTGAAGCGCACGGGCACGCCGCACCGCTACCTTGAGGGCAAGAACATCGTCCTGCTGTTCCAGAAGACGTCCACCCGCACGCGCTGCGCGTTCGAGGTTGGCGCCATGGACCTCGGCATGGGCGTGACCTACCTTGATCCGGGCAGCTCCCAGATGGGCAAGAAGGAGTCCATCGAGGACACCGCCCGCGTGCTCGGCCGCTTCTACGACGGCATCGAGTTCCGCGGCTTCGCCCAGACCGACGTCGAGGAGCTGGCCGCCAACGCCGGCGTGCCGGTGTGGAACGGCCTGACCACCGAGTGGCATCCCACCCAGATGCTCGCCGACATCCTGACCATGCAGGAGAACTTCAACTACGACATCAAGGGCAAGACCTTCGTGTTCATGGGCGACGCCGCCAACAACGTGGCCCGCTCCCTCATGGTCGTGTGCTCCAAGCTGGGCGTGAACTTCGTGGCTTGCGGCCCGAAGGAGAACATGCCCGACGCCGAGCTCATCGAGACCTGCAAGGCCATCGCCGCCGAGAACGGCTCCACGGTCAAGACGACCGAGGACATCAAGGAGGCTTGCACGGGCGCTCATGTCATCTACGCCGACGTGTGGGTGTCCATGGGCGAGCCGGACGAGGTGTGGGCCGAGCGCATCCGCCTGCTCGAGCCGTACCGCGTGACGAAGGAGGTCATGGCCATGGCCGACCCCTCCGCCATCTTCCTGCACTGCCTGCCGTCGTTCCACGACACCAACACCACCATCGGCGCCGACATCGCCGAGCGCTTCGGCGTCACGGAGATGGAGGTCGAGGACGAGGTGTTCGAGTCCAAGCAGTCCAAGGTGTTCGACGAGGCCGAGAACCGCATGCACACCATCAAGGCCGTCATGTACGCCACGCTCTCCTAAGAAAGTCGAAGGTGAATCGAAATGCCCTACACTATCGGCGAGGGTAAGACCGTCGTCATCGCGCTCGGCGGCAACGCCCTGGGCAACACGCCCCAGGAGCAGCTCGAGCTTGTGAAGAACACGGCCACCCACATTGTTGACATGATCGAGGACGGCACCAACGTCGTGGTCTCCCACGGCAACGGCCCGCAGGTCGGCATGATCAACAACGCGTTCGCCTATGCGTCCGCCAACGATGGCAAGACCCCGGAGATGCCTTTCCCCGAGGCCGGCGCCATGAGCCAGGGCTACATCGGCTACCAGCTCTCCCAGGCTATCCTCAACGAGCTCAAGGCCCGCAACATCCTGCGCTCCACCGTCAACGTCATCACGCAGACGGTCGTGGATCCTGACGATCCGGCGTTCCAGAACCCCACCAAGCCGGTGGGCGCGTTCCTGACCGAGGAGGAGGCCAAAGCCAAGGCCGCCGAGACGGGCTGGACGTACAAGGAGGATGCCGGCCGTGGTTGGCGCCAGGTGGTGGCCAGCCCCAAGCCGGTGCGCATCGTCGAGTTCGACGCCGTGCGCGACCTGGTCAACGACGGCTACGTGGTCATCTCCACGGGCGGCGGCGGCGTGCCGGTGTTCGAGGAGGGCGGCGCCTACTCGGGCGTGCCCGCCGTCATCGACAAGGACCGCTCGAGCGCTCTTCTGGCCCGCAAGCTCAAGGCCGACATGCTCGTCATCCTCACGGCCGTGGAGAAGGTGTGCGTGAACTTCAACACGCCCGACCAGAAGGCCATCGACGAGATGGACGTGGAGCAGGCGCGCGCCTACATCGAGGAGGGCCAGTTCGCCCCCGGCTCCATGCTGCCGAAGGTGGAGGCCTGCATCGAGTACGTCGAGCAGTTCCCCGCGGGCAAGGCGCTCATCACGAGCCTGGAGTGCGCTGCGGCGGGTCTGCGCGGCGAGACCGGCACCGTGATCACGGCGTAAAATCCGTTTCGGGTCCGTCGGGGCGCGCCAACGCCCCGACGGCCTGGCGGCAGCGCGGGATTTCCGTTCGGGGCGGGATTTCGCGCTGGTTGGAAACCGGTCTGCGCGGTTATGCTTCCGCAGGGCCGATGGGTTGAAAATTTCTCGTTCGCCAAAAAGGTATCAACTTCAATCCTCTTGTAAGGAGGGCCTTTCATGACCGAGAAAGAAAAAAGCAGAAAGAAACGCTCGCTGTCGTCGTTCACCATCCTGCTCATTATCCTGATCGCCTTGGCGCTGGTGACCGTTGCCATGTCGCTGGCGGGCGTCGAAGGCGTGACCGGGGCGACCGTCGCCAACGTGGCGACCGCTCCCGTCAAGGGCTTCACCGACGCGCTTCCGGTGTGCTTGTTCGTTTTGATCTTGGGCGGCTTTTTGGGCATCGTCACCGAGACAGGGGCTTTGGACGCCGGCATCGCCGCGCTCGTCAAAAAGCTCAAGGGCAACGAGCTGGTGCTCATCCCCATTCTCATGTTCATTTTCTCCATCGGCGGCACGACCTACGGCATGTGCGAGGAGACGGTCCCGTTCTACCTGCTGCTGGCCGCAACCATGGTGGCGGCCGGGTTCGACAGCGTGGTGGGCGCGTCGGTGGTGCTGCTTGGCGCCGGCTGCGGCGTGCTCGGCTCCACGGTGAACCCGTTCGCGGTGGGCGCCGCGGTTGACTCGCTGTCGGGGACGGGCGTCGAGGTGAACCAGGGCGTCATCATCCTGCTCGGCGTGGTGCTGTGGCTTGTGACGCTGGCCATCTCCATCGTGTTCGTCATGCGCTATGCCAAGAAGGTGAAGGAGAACAAGGGCTCCACCATCTTGTCTTTGCAGGAGCAGGAGGCCATGAAGGCCGAGTTCGGCGAGGCGAAGGACGAGGCTTCCGAGGCCGATGCGAACGGCAAGCTCATGACGGGCCGCCAGAAGGCCGCGCTCGTCGTGTTCGCGTTGACGTTCGTCGTCATGATCGTGGGCTTCATCCCCTGGGGCGATTTCGGCGTGGAGGCGTTCAACGCCGGCGCGGTCACCGAAGAGGTCACCCAGACGGTCACAGGGGACGAGATATCCGCCGCTTGGACCGACGGGAAGGTGGGCGGCGAGCTGTCCTTCTCCGGCGACGTCGAGGGAACGGTGACCACCGAGGAGCAGATCTCCCAGGGTTGGTCGGCGTTTCTGACGGGTTTGCCGCTGGGCCAGTGGTACTTCGACGAGGCGTCCACCTGGTTCCTCATCATGGCCATCGTCATCGGCATCGTGGGCGGCGTGTCGGAGAGCCGCTTCGTCAAGGCGTTCATCAACGGCGCCGCTGATATGATGAGCGTTGTGCTCATTATCGCGTTGGCCCGCTCCGTCACGGTGCTGATGGGCGAGACCGGCCTTGACATGTGGATCCTGGAGAACGCGGCGAACGCTTTGAACGGCCTGTCGGCCGTCGTGTTCGCGCCGCTGTCGTTCCTGCTGTACGTGGTGCTCTCGTTCCTCATCCCGTCGTCGTCGGGCATGGCGACGGTGTCCATGCCCATCATGGGCCCGCTCGCCAACTCGCTCGGGTTCTCCCCGGACGTGATGATCATGATCTACAGCGCCGGCAACGGCCTGGTGAACCTGTTCACCCCGACGAGCGGCGCCATCATGGGCGGTCTGGCGCTCGCGCGGGTGGAGTACTCCACGTGGCTTAAGTTCGGCGCCAAGCTGTTCGTGGTTTTGGGGGTGGTGTGCCTGATCGTGCTGACCATCGCCATGATGCTGGTGCCCGGTCCCGCCGCCTAGGCGCCTCTCGCGCCGGCTTCGGCCGGTTTCGCTTGGGATCCGGGGTCTGCGGGGCTTCCCGTCATGCGGCGGGGAGCCCCTATTGCATGGCGGGCGGCTCAGAGCGCCTTTCTCATCCAAACGTGCTCGACATGCTCGTCCATCTCGACCGGCCCGTACGACCGGTACCCCGAACGCTCGTAGAACGGTTCGGCGCGGCATTGCGCGTGCAAGCGCATCTCCGCGGCGCCGGCTTGGCGGGCCAGGCGCTCGGACTCCGCCAGCAGGGCGGCTCCCAGCCCGTTTCCCCGTTTGTCGGGGAGCACGGCAAGGCGGCCGAAGATCCATCGGCCGGAAGCGCCGGGCCGGTCGTCGGGGAATATCCGCGCACAGCCCGCAAGCTCGCCGTCGACGCGCAACGTCACGTGCACGGTGCGCTCGTCGCGGTCGGTGTCGTCGAACTCGTTTCGGAAGCCTTGCTCCTCCATGAAAACGCGCGTGCGCACCATGCGCGCGCCTTCGAAGTCCCCTTGCTCGAACGTCAGCTCCACAGGATCGCTCCTTTCTCGGTCGGTTGCGGCGGGGCAGGGCCTGCCTTCGGACGTGCGGCAACGATAGCACAAACCGCCCTGCGCGCCGAAGGTCTTCCGAGGTCGTATGTGCGTTTTCTGCATAAGGAGCGGCTTGCGGCCGTTCGGCGGCGCATCGGCGCACCGCTTTGCAAGAACATGGTAGAATCAACAAACTTGCAGTTTCAGACGCTTTACGAGGAAAGATGCCCATCATGCAAATTCGCGAACAACTTGAACAGCTGATCGACGCGGCCGTTGCGGCTGCGCGCGAGGACGGTTCGCTCGTCCTCGACGAGGCTCCCGAGGCGGCCCTCGAGCGTCCGCGCGACGAGGCCAACGGCGATTGGGCGTCCACGGTGGCCATGCGCTCGGCGAAGCTCGCCAAGAAGAACCCGCGCGAGATAGCCCAGGTCATCGTCGATCATCTGCCCGAGAACGACCTCGTGCAGTCGGTGGAGGTGGCCGGACCCGGCTTCATCAACATCCGCCTGGCGCCCGCCACGCTGCAAAGCGTGGTGACCGCCGTCCGCGCCGAGAAGGGCGACTTCGGCAAGGGCGAGATCCCCGAGGGCCAGCGCAAGATCAACCTCGAGTACATCTCGGCCAACCCCACCGGCCCCATGCACGTGGGCCATGGCCGCTGGGCGGCGCTGGGAGACGCCACGGCGCGCGTCATGCGCCACGCCGGCTACGACGTGTACGAGGAGTTCTACATCAACGACCACGGCACCCAGATGGACAATTTCGGCGAGTCGGTGGCCGTGCGCTACCAGCAGCTGCTCGGCCGCGACGTGGAGATGCCGGAGAGCTGCTACGCCGGCGCGTACGTGAAGGACATCGCGCAGGCCATCATCGACGAGGACGGCGATGCGTGGCTCGACGCCGACCCGACCGAGCGCATGGAGAACTTCCGCGAGCGCGCCTACGCCTACGAGCTGGCCGAGCAGCACCGCGTGACCGAGCGTTTCGGCACGACGTTCGACTGCTGGTTCAGCGAGCGCAGCCTCTACGAGCCCGACGAGAGCGGAAAGAGCGCGGTCGACCGCAGCCTTGAGGCCATGGACGAGAAGGGCTACATCTACGTTGAGGACGGAGCCACCTGGTTCAAGTCGAGCGCGTTCGACGACGAGAAGGACCGCGTGCTCATCAAGGCCAACGGCGAGATGACCTACTTCATGAGCGACGTGGCGTACCACTACAACAAGATGGAGCGCGGCTTCGACCACCTCATCAACATTTGGGGCGCCGACCACCACGGTTACATCGCCCGCTGCGAGGCGATGCTCGCCGCCTGGGGCTGGCCCGGCGCGCTGGAAATCATGCTCGGCCAGCTGGTGAACCTGTTCCGCGACGGCGAAGCCGTGCGCATGTCCAAGCGCACCGGCGAGATGATCACGTTCGAGGAACTCATCGACGAGGTGGGCGTGGACGCCACGCGCTACCTCATGCTGGCGAAGTCGAGCGACCAGCCCATCGACTTCGACATCGAGGTGGCGAAGAAGAAGGACGCTTCGAACCCGGTGTACTACGTGCAGTACGCCCATGCGCGCATCTGCTCCATTCTGCGCAAGGCTGCGTCAGAGGCCGACGCCGCGGCCGCCGAGTCCGGCGAGCTGTCGATGGACGATCTGGCTACGAAGGTCATCCCGGCCGATGCGGACCTCTCGCCGCTTGCGCATGAGAGCGAGCTTGCCCTCATGCGCAAGATGGACGACTTCGGCCCGCTTGTGGCCCAGGCTGCCCGCGACCGTGCGGCGTTCCGCCTGACGCACTACGCGCAGGAGCTGGCCGCGCTGTTCCATTCGTTCTACACGAACTGCCACATTGTTGGCGAGGAGCCGGCGCTGCGCGACGCCCGTCTTGCGCTCGCCGACGCGTCCCGCATCGTGCTGGCCACCACGTTGGGCCTTTTGGGCGTGAGCGCTCCGGCAAAGATGTGAGGCGCTGCGGAGTTGAATCTGAGAAGGGGCCGCCCGCGGGCGGCCCCTTCTTCGTTTCCAGCGAACGCGTTGCGCCCGTCGAGGGTGTTCGCTACACGTTGTCCTCGAGGTCGATCTGCATGAGGTAGACGTTCTCGCGCAGGCGCTTGGCGCAGGCGCGGCTCAGCTCGCCCTCCTCGTAGCGGGTCTGTATCTGCTCCAGCTCCAGGTACAACCCCATCCTCTCGATGTCGCGGGCCTTGTCCGCCGTGGTGGTGATGGCGGTGATGGAGGGCGTTGCGCTTCTCAGCGACCGCAGCACGCGCTGGTATTCGAGCAGCAGGGTGGACAC